>NZ_JBBYHS010000022.1:0-90815 GCF_038290035.1 Flavobacterium calami | reverse complement strand
TTCGTAATATTGATTTACGAACATAATAATCATTTCAAATCGTCACGCTCTAAAATGACTCTTAAAATACAGATTTACAATAATTTCAAAGAACTTATTTTAATTTTTAGTGGACACTAGTGACGTAATATATTGTTTGGAAATTCTAAAAGACAAAGATAAATTCGAAGCTTATAAAGACATGCAGTTTGTTCTTTCTGAGTTTTTGAAAGATAAAAGTTTTAATTCTGTTGAAATACGATTGTTTGATAGAATTTTAAAAAATGATATTTCTACTTACAATGAAAACGAAATACATTCTTCGGGTTATGTGCTTCATAGTTTAGAAGCAAGCTTTTGGTGTTTTCTGAATTCGGATTCTTTTGAAGAAACTGTTTTGAAAGCGGTAAATCTTGGAGAAGACACAGATACAACGGGCGCAATTGCTGGAGGATTGGCAGGAATTTATTTCGGACTTGAAAATATTCCTCAAAAATGGATTAATAATTTAGCTAGAGTAAAAGATATAAAAGATTTGACAGATCGATTGGCTATTAAATATAAATAAAAAAAAATATGAACCCATTACTATTAACCGACGGTTACAAAGTTGACCACAGAAGACAATACCCAGACGGAACGACAATTGTATATTCTAACTGGACACCAAGAAAATCAAGAATTGAAACAGTTGATGAAGTGATCTTTTTCGGATTGCAGTACTTCATCAAAAAATATATCATTCATGACTTTGAAGAGTATTTTTTCAAAAAATCAAAAGAAGAAGTAGTAAAAAAATACGCTCGTAGAATCAATAATTATTTGGGCGAAAACCAAGTAGGGACAAAACATATCGAAGATTTACATGATTTAGGATATATTCCGATGGTATTTAAAGCTTTGCCAGAAGGCGCGAGTGTTCCGTTGCGAGTTCCAATGTTCACGATGTATAATACAATTCCTGAATTTTTCTGGCTGACGAATTATTTCGAAACATTACTTTCAGCAGTAGTTTGGTTGCCTTGTAATTCAGCTACAATTGCAAAAGAATATAGAAAAGTATTAGATAAATATGCAGCAGAAACGTCTTCTGTTCCAGAATTTGTAGATTGGCAAGCACATGATTTCTCAATGAGAGGAATGGGCGGAATCGAAGCAGCATTAACTTCTGCAGCAGGACATTTATTGAGTTTTACAGGATCTGACACAATTCCTGCAATTGATTTCTTAGAAGAATATTACAATGCCAATTCAGATCAAGAACTTGTTGCAGGTTCAGTAGCGGCAACAGAACATTCTGTTATGTGTATGGGAACAACAGAAGGCGAGTACGAAACCTTCAAAAGATTAATTACAGAAGTTTATCCAAAAGGAATTGTTTCTATCGTTTCTGATACTTGGGATTTATGGAAAGTTTTAACAGATTATCTTCCAAGATTAAGAGAAGAAATTGTTTCAAGAGAAGGCAAAGTTGTAATTCGTCCTGACAGTGGTGATCCAGTAGATATTATCTGCGGAAATCCAAACGGAAAAACAGAACAGGAAAAGAAAGGGGTAATCGAATTGCTTTGGGATGTTTTTGGCGGTACAACAAATGCTAAAGGTTTCAAAGAATTAGTGCCTCAGATTGGTGCTATTTACGGAGACAGTATTACGGTAGCAAGAGCAACCCAAATCTGCGAAAGATTAAAAGAAAAGGGTTTTGCGTCTACCAATGTTGTTCTGGGAATTGGTTCTTTCACTTATCAATATAACACCAGAGATACTTTCGGATTTGCAATGAAAGCAACTTACGGAGAAGTAAACGGAGAGGGAAGAGCCATCTTCAAAGATCCAATTACAGATGACGGAACTAAAAAATCGGCTAAAGGATTGATGAAAATTGATTTAATCGATGGCAAGTATCATTTAACCGATAATGTTTCTTGGGAAGAAGAAAAACAAGGGGAATTGAAAGAAGTCTTTAGAGATGGAAAACTTTTGGTTGATCAATCGCTGAGTGAAATCAGAACGAGAGTAAAAAGTGAAGTAAGTGTTGAAGCTTAATTATAACAAAAAGCCTGAATTTAAAATTCAGGCTTTTTTATTCAGTGTAATTTTTATCCGAGTTTTACTTCTTATAAAAATTATTATGATCGATATATTCCCAAACCTTCGAGGGAAGCAATGGCTGAATATTTTTTCCTTTTTTAATATTATTGCGAATAAAAGTAGACGAAATTTCTACAATGGGTGCATCTATAATATGAACCCTTGAATGCGATTTTAATTCGGCATTTTCAGCTTCTTCTGAAATGCGAGGGTAAACATAAATATCATAATGGGTTAAAAGCACTTCATAGTTTTTCCATTTATGAAGCGTTTTCAAATTATCTTCACCCATAATCAGTGAAAACTCGTGGTTTGGATATTTGTCCTGCAAGTGCGCCAGTGTGTTCACAGTATAATTGGGTTGTGGTAATTTAAACTCAATATCCGAAGGCTTTATTTTCGGAAAATCCTCTGTTGCCAAATACACCATTTGCAATCGCTGCTGATCGTCAAGCAAAGTAGCTTTCTTTTTTAAAGGATTATGTGGGGTAACGACCATCCAAACCTGATCTAAACCGGCATACTCGGCCATGTGATTCGCAATAATCAAATGACCAACGTGTATAGGATTGTATGTTCCGAAGTAGAGGCCTATTTTCATTGTCTTAGTAACTAGTAATTAGTAAAAAGTGATTTAGTTCCTTAGTGTTTTTGAAAATCCATTAATCATTTTAGACTCTTCTTCAATTTGATTTAAAATTTCTTTGTATAAATTTTGATTCGTAATAAAACCAAGCTCATTAGCAATTAGTAACTGTGTTTCAATTTCGAACAATGAGCCTCTGGAAATGTCTAAAAAATAACTGAAAGATTTATCCGTATTTCTACCATAACCTTCTGCAATATTTGAAGGAATAGAAACTGAAGCTCTTTTTAACTGACTTTTTAAAGCATATAACTCTTCCTGAGGAAATGACTTAACTAACTGATAAACCAAACAGACAATTTTAATTCCTTTTTGCCAAATCAATAAATCTTTATATGATTTTATTTCACCCATTTTAAGCTTATTACTATTTACTAATCACCAGTTACTTAGAAACAAAATCCTTCACCAGCTGATGCGCTTCTTCCAAAGCCACATCCAAATCATAGTTTTTAATAATCACGTCAAACTGGGGGGCAGTTGCCAATTCTACAGAAGCTTTTGCAATTCGCATATTGATTTTGTCTTCGCTTTCTGTAGATCGTTCTTTTAGTCTTCGCTTTAATTCGTCTACGCTTGGTGGTTTTACGAAAACGGCTAAAGTCTGTTCCGGAAATTTATGCTTGATACGCAATCCGCCTGCAACATCAATATCAAAAATTACATTTTTACCCAAAGCCCAGATTCTTTCGATTTCCGATTTTAAAGTGCCGTAAAAATTATCGCGGTATACTTCTTCCCATTCCAGGAAATCTTCGGCTTTGATGTGTTTTTTGAATTCTTCCAGCGAAATAAAATAATAATCTTTTCCGTTGACTTCTTCTCCACGTGGATCTCGTGAAGCTGCTGAGATTGAAAATTCTAAATTTAAATCTTCTTGTTTCAGTAAATGTTTTACTATCGTTGTTTTTCCAGATCCTGACGGTGCCGAAAAAACAATTAATTTTCCTGTGCTCATTATATATGCTTTAGGTCTTATTCTTGAAATTCTAAAATCATAAATCGTTAATCAACAACCTACAATACGTTTAAAACCTGTTCCTTAATCTTCTCCAGTTCATCTTTCATCATCACCACCAGTTTCTGCATTTGGGCATGATTCGATTTTGAACCCATAGTATTGATTTCTCTTCCCATTTCCTGAGTGATAAAACCAAGCTTTCTACCATTAGCTTCAGTACCTTTTATCGTTTCCAGAAAATAATCTAAGTGATTGGTAAGACGAACTTTTTCTTCTGTAATATCCAGCTTTTCTAAGTAATAAATCAATTCCTGCTCAAAACGGTTTTCATCAACATTAACTTCTAATTCAGAAATTGCCGTCTGCAAACGGTCTTTTATAGCCTGAACTCTTTCCGGATCCAACGCAAGGGCATCCTCCATATATTGACGGATATTACCAATTCGAAGATTAAATTCTCTTTCAAGAGATTCGCCTTCATCTTTTCTGAAACTCAAAATATTTTGCAACGCTTCATCAATGATAACCTGAATCTGCTCCCAGTCGTTTTCATCGATTTCCTCGCGTTCTGTTTTTAAGGCATCAGGCATACGAACCGCCATTTTCATTAGCTCGGTTTCATCTGCATCGTGATAAACTTCTCTTAATTGGGCAATATAACTTTTTACAACCGGAACATTTACTTTTGTAGAAGTCTGCTCAGAAGTACTTTCAACGTAAATTGCAAAATCCACTTTTCCTCTTTCCAGTCTGGTCGAAATAAGGGTACGCAAACCCAATTCCATTTCACGGTAAACCGAAGGCATTCTGACGTTCAGGTCTAAACCTTTACTATTCAAAGATTTTACTTCTACAGTGATTTTTTTTGTCGGTAATTGCAAAGAAGCTTTACCAAAACCTGTCATCGATTGTATCATATAATTGAGTATAAAGGCGCAAAGATACTAAAAAACTTTACAGGGAAGATTTCTGATTTATTATGTCTAAGTTTTTAAAATCTTTGGGCATTGCCTAAGGGCGGGCTATCTGTTGCAATATTTTTTCGTGCAGAAAAAAACAAAAAAAAGATTCCCACTTTAAATGAAATTCACTGAACTCCGATTAAAATAAAATCATGTGAAGTAATCCCTAACGCAACCTCGAATCAAAAAGAAATTTCAGCGTTACTTTTCTTCCAAAGCTTTCATAACCTGTAGAATATTCTGCTGACTGTTTCCAATATAAATTTTGCCGTCAATAATAAAAACCGGACGGCTTAAAAAAGTATAATGTTCCAGAATGTATTTTTTAAAATCAGCTTCGGTAAGTGCTTTATTCTTCAAATCCATTGATTTATACAATTGTGCTTTCTTGCTGAATAACGCTTCGTAGCTTCCTGAAAGTTTATACATTTCTTCCAGTTCAGCTTCCGTAATCGGATCTTGTTTAATGTCGTGAAAAACCAGATTATGATTTTGAGGAAGACTTTTGATGATTTTTCGACACGTATCACACGAAGCTAAGTAGTATATTTTGTTCATAATTTTTAATTTATTTCAGTACAAAGAAAATTCATTGCGGCTTAAAATTGTCTAATTTTATTCAAAAAAAAAATTATGAATTCAGTTTTCGCAGTACAAAAAACAATCAGAGAAATTCTCTTAAAGGTTTTAGACAATCATTCATTAGAGCAATTAAACAAAATCCCCGAAGGATTTAATAACAATTTGATTTGGAATATAGCGCATTGTATCTCTGCGCAGCAAAGTTTAGTCTATAAATTATCGGGAGTACCGTCAAAGGTTTCTGACGAATTGATTACCAAATACAGAAAAGGAACCAAACCGGAAGGTGATGTTTCTCAAACCGAAGTCGATGAGATCAGAAGATTGCTTTCTGAGACATTACACCAGGCAGAAAAAGATTATGCTGATAAAATTTTTATAAACTATACTGAATATACCACAAGTATGGGTTTTACACTTCGAAACATTGAAGATGCTTTGTCTTTCAACAATTACCATGAAGGCACCCATACCGGAATTATAATGAGTATCCGAAAGTTTGTTTAGAAACTTTCGGATTTTTTATTTCTCAATAGTTTCTATTGTCACAGTCATTGCTCCTGCTCCTTTGCTTTTAGTAATTTCCATAAAAGCTCTTTTAGACAAATCGATATCCCTTGTTTTTACAAATGGGCCTCTGTCTGTTATTTCAACGATAACAAATTTTCCATTCGCTTCGTTTGTCACTTTTACTTTTGTTCCAAAAGGGAGTTTTTTATGGGCAGCTGTGTACTTATTATTATTGAATCTGCTTCCATTTGCAGTTCTTCTTCCATTAAAACGGTCATGGTAGTAGGAAGCATGAGCCGATTTTTTATACAATTTTAATTTTAAACCCTTAACACTAAAAACGGAGTCGCCAGGGGTTGTAATTTTCAAAATATCAGTTTTTAAAGTATCCTGAGACACTTTGTTTTCAACTTGTTTACTTTGGCTTGTAATGTAGGTAAAGCAACTAAATAAAGTCACCGAAAGAATAGAAAGTAAAACGTTTTTTTTATTCCTCATAATTTATTTTTTTTCAGACTTGGGGAGTTTGTACAAATAATATGCCGAGATAAAAAAAGCCCTGTTCAGGGCTTTAATTGGTGCTTATTGGAACCAAAGGCTCCACGGAATTCTACTTAATATCAGCAGCAATCCTAAACTGTAAAATATAGCAAAAGTTTTAAATTTTGCTTCACTGTTGATCAGCTTTTTATGTTTTGACCATCCTATTGTAATTAACACAATAGCAATGATGTTGATTAGCGGATGTTCTAAAGAAGTTAATCGAAGTGCTGCATTAGACATTTGTCCAAAAGCGTCTTTCCCTAGCGGAGACACAAAATAAAGTATCAATCCGATTAATAATTGTGTATGTGTTCCTATTAAAGCGAATAAAGCAATTTTACGATCTTTAGCTGTAAAATCTTTTTTTGAAGCAAAACCAAGTAATGCATTTACAACTGCAATTAATAAAAGCAATAATGCAAGATAAGCCCAGCCAGAATGGAACTTTTGTAGAAAAGGATACATAGATTATTTTTTTGTTTGAAACAAATATAACAAAAAAGGTTAAAAAAAACGGCATTAGACTATAAAGTCAATGCCGCTTTTGATATTTATTTAGATTCTAAATATTAGAAGTTGAAACGAACGCTAAAGTTCCATGTTCTTCCTAAACCGAAGAATCCTGTGTTTGCTACATTGATTCCGTTGTAGTTCGTTGAAGTTGACGTCACTGCTGTAGCAGTAGTTAATTCAGATAAATACACTTCATCAAATACGTTGTTAACGTTTACTCTAAATGCGATAGATTCAAAACCACTATCACCATTCCCAATTAGTAATTTGTAAGAAATACCAGAATCAACTAAATCGTAATTTGGTAATTCTAAGTTATTTTTAATAGCTCCAACATTAGAATATAATTTAGCATAGTTTCTCCAGTCTGCATCAATAGAAAATCTTTCAAAAATTTCATATTTAAAACCTAAACCATAAGTAGTTTGCGCAGCATCTCCAACTTTACCACCATCAACATCTTTACTTATTACATCTAATGTATTAAAACCATCATCTCTAAGTGTAGAAACAACAGAGTTTTGATACTCCCAATTTCCGAATGAAGCAAAACCAGTTAAATCTAATTTAGGCAGTACTTTTGCAACTAAATCTAATTCTATACCTGTGTGGATTTGTTCTAATCCCTGATCTGTTTTATGAATTAAATCACCTAAAGCTAAAGATGGATATTTAGCCACGTCGGCAGCTACAGCTGTAGTAGTAGTAGTTGTAACTCTGTCCTTCCATGAAGTTCTGTATCCGTTTACACTAGCAGTTAAATATTTTGAACTGAAGGTATATCCAGCCTCTAAACCTAATATCTTTTCATTCTCTGTAAATGGATTAAGCTCATTAGTAAAGTTCAAATAAATATTATCGTGGTATGGCTGACGATTGTAATATCCTGCATTTGCATAAACAGTATGTTTATCAGCAATTTTATAACTAGTTCCTGCTTTTGCATTAAAACCAACATTATTTACCTTGTCAGACTCTTGTTGACCTGGCAAGTAATCGTATCTGTCTGTACGTACGTGAGATTGATTAGATAATGATCCCTGGAAAAATGCAGAAAAATTATTTTTAGCATACTCTAATTGGCCGAAAACACCTCCGTAAGAAATAGTTTCACTATAATCATAATCGATTCTTTGGTTTCCTGGAACGTCCTGGAAAGTAGACTTCCATCTTTCTATAGAATAATTTTTATTAACTGTATTAGTACCAATTACTCCGCTATTTATGTCGTCATCGTTTTTAAGTGGTCTGCTTTCTGTCCAACTTGTTAAACCTACAAAATCAGAAACAAATCTGTAGTGATCTCCGCTATATGTTCTTAAATCAAGCCCCACATTAAGTGATAATTCATCAGTTAATTGGTTTTTTAAGTTTGATACCAAACCATACCAGGCATGGTTGTTTGCTGATGATCTAATCAAATAAGCACCATTAGTACTTCCTCCTTTATTATCCCCAATTCCATTACCTAATGTTTGATTTTTTGCATACATTTTATCAAAATCAATATAGCCATCAGCGGTTCTACTTCTCGATCCGTAGTTCCCAGTTCCTCCTCCTCTTCCCCACGAAGCGTAAGCTACTGTAGATAGTTGTGTTTTGTCGCTAATATCAAAATCCCAGTTAAAGTTCATTACTGGTTTATGGTAGTAGTTAGTTCTTTCAGATTTATATTCTCCGTCTTGATAACCGTAATTGTTGTTGTATTTTCTACCGTATTTTAAGTAAGAACTAATTACTTTTGTAAAGTTTTGATCATGTTCTTGTGGAGCACCAGTCACTAAAAAGTTAAAGTTATGTCTTTCACTAGGCTTATATCCAACAGAGACAAAATAAGTCTCACCTTTTCCGTAAGTACCATCATTATATCCGTCACCTTGCCAGTGAGATAACATAACACTAGTTCCCCATCCACTTTTGCTCATACCTGTGCTATATGCAGCAGTAGTTTTAAAGTAATTGTCGTTAGCCGCACCAACAGAAACGAAACCACCTTCTTGTTTATCAGTCGCTTTTGTAATGAAGTTTACAGTTCCTCCAACAGATGAAATAGCCAATTTAGAAGACCCTAAACCTCTTTGAATTTGTACTGCATTTGCAATATCAGACATCCCAGACCAGTTAGACCAATACATCTTTCCGTCTTCCATACCGTTGATTGGCTGCCCATTCAATAAGAAAGCAGTATTATCCTGAGCAAAACCACGAACACTAATTCTGGAATCCCCGTATCCTCCTGCTTGTCCTGCAACATAAACAGATGGCGTGTTTACCATTGTTTGCGTAATATCAGCTGTACCAACTTTTGCCTGAATATCAGCTGCTTTAATTGTAGAAACTGCAATTGGAGTTTTTCTGTCTTTTGCTAAATCGATAATTCCTTTACCCATTACTACAATTTCCTCCAATTGGTTAGAATCAGAAGTCAGAGTAATAACACCTAAATTTAATGTTGCTCCGTTTGCAACAGAAAACGGAATTGTCTTAGATTCATAACCTAAGTAAGAAACCACAATTACTCCAGATGTTGCTGAAGTTGTAATTGTAAATTTACCGTCGAAATCACTCGATCCTGCATCTGATGATCCTTTTACAGCTGCATTAGCACCTGGTAATGAATTTGTACCGTCAGTAATTGTACCAGTAATTTTACTTTGAGAAAATACGGTTGAAACTATTAAGAACAATAGTCCCGTGAGTAACCAATTTTTCATTGTCTTCATTTGCTATTTAGTTTATTTGTTTTTGGCAAAATTATAACAAATTAATCAGATAGTGTTATCAAACTGTTAACAAACACAAGTTTTATCTATTCTGTTGAGCATTAAAATGAATTTTTTTGTTTTTATTAAATTAAATAATGATATTTTAAATTTAAACCTCCTGTTTTTGTTAAAAACATAAAAATATACAAGGTCTAAATGTGTTAAAGTTTCAAAAACAAGCTTTTACAACGTATTTATCTTACAATTTTAAGCAAAAAAACGCCTTGATTTACAAAAATCAAGGCGTTGTATTTTTAAAAAAAATTAACAGTAACTACATTCTTATTTTAAAAAATGATTAAGCAAAAAAGCTGTAGAACTATCATGAGCTTTTACTGTTTTAGTATTTATCTCATCTAAAATAGAATTTGCAAGTTGCTTACCTAATTCTACTCCCCATTGGTCATAACTAAAAACATTCCAGATAATACCCTGTACAAAAATCTTATGTTCGTACAATCCAATCAAAGATCCTAAACTTTTTGGAGTCAGTTTTTGAATTAAAATTGTATTAGTTGGCTTATTTCCGGTAAAAACCTTAAATGGTAACAAATAAGAAGCTTTTTCTGGTGCAAGTCCTTGTTTGTCAAATTCTGCCTGAACCTGTACAGCGGTTTTTCCATTCAATAAAGCTTCTGTCTGGGCAAAAAAGTTAGACATCAGTTTATCGTGATGGTCTTTGTTTCCGTATAATGGTTTTACAAATCCGATAAAATCTGTCGGAATCAATTTTGTTCCCTGATGAATTAACTGAAAGAAAGCATGCTGTGAATTCGTTCCAGGCTCTCCCCAAATAATAGTTCCCGTTTGGTAATCAACCGGTTTCCCGTCACGGCCAACACTTTTTCCGTTACTTTCCATTGTTGCTTGTTGCAAATACGGAGCGAGTTTTTGCAAATATTGCGTATACGGAATCAAAGCTTCACTTTCTGCACCATAAAAATTATTGTACCAAACGCTTAACAAAGCCAAGATTACCGGAATATTTTGATCAAATTCAGCAGACTTGAAATGCTCATCCATTTCGTTGGCTCCTTTTAATAATTCATTATAATTATCAAAACCAACTGCCAAAGCAATACTTAAACCAACTGCACTCCACAAAGAGAATCTTCCGCCAACCCAGTCCCACATTGGAAAAATATTGTCAGGATTAATTCCGAATTCGGTTACTTTCTGAATATTGGTTGAAACTGCTACGAAATGTTTGGCAATATCCTCCTGAGAAGCCGATTTTAAAAACCATTCTTTTATGGTTTCTGAGTTCGATAAAGTTTCCTGAGTTGTAAATGTTTTAGAAACAATTAAAAATAAAGTAGTCTCAGGGTTTAATTTTTTGATTACCTCATTAACATGATCACCGTCTACATTAGAAACGAAATGTACGTTTAAGTGATTTTTATAAAACTGTAAAGCCTCCACAGCCATTACCGGACCAAGGTCAGATCCTCCGATACCAATATTTACGATATCAGTAAATGCTTTTCCTGTAAAACCTTTTCTTTCTCCCGATATAACCTCGTTTGTAAAGTTTTTAATTTTATTTTTTACTTCATAAACTTCCGGAATTACATTTTCTCCGTCTACTTTTATAACTGCCGATTCCGGTGCACGCAAAGCAGTATGCAAAACTGCTCTGTTTTCTGTCTGATTGATGATTTCTCCTCCAAAATAATCAGCAATTGCGTTTTTTAATCCAACTGAATTCGCCAATTCTAACAAAAGCGAAACAGTTTCTTCACTAATATTATTTTTAGAATAATCTACCAAAAAATCATTCCATTGCAGATTGAATTTCTCTACTCGCGCAGCATCCTGCTGAAATAATTCCTGTATTGTAGTTTGCTGAATTGCGTCGAAGTGGTTTTTAAGATTTTTCCACGCTTCAGTCCCGGTTGGATTTGTTGTGTTTAAAGCCATTTTTTAATAAGATTGTAGTTTTTTTAGAAACACAAAAATACTGAAATTAGCTTTGAATACTTCTTTGCAGGGCAATTAGTTACGAAAACGATTTAATGAATAATTTATTCAAGCAGTTATTCTATTTTTATTCCAAAAGATAATTATTTTACCAAATTCTCCACCAAGGCTTCTTATTAATCTCTATTATCTTTTTTTCCTTATTAATTTCGATTCTTTTTGGCTGTTCAATTTTAATAGTTGAATCATCAAAGAACATTTCGCCCAGATCATTCATTCCGATTGGAGATTTTGTTTTTTCTTTCCAGTCATCGGTTTGCAATTCCGGAATTAAAGCCGAATTGATTTTAGCCGTAAATTTTTGTTTTGCCTTTTCAGATATTTCTTCTTCTAAATTTGAGGTTGAATTTTTAAAAAGTGAAAGCGAATTATCCGGAATATGGAGTAAAAAGACCTGTGTTTTATTTTCAATTTTCTGAATATCCAAAACTTTAAAAAATGAAATTTCATCTAAAAGAAAATGCCCTATTTTTGAAGAATCAGGATTGAATTTAGACAAATCTTTTGCATTAGCGCTGGCGATTAAATACCTGAAGTTTCCAAAAATACCACCACCGATACTAGTCATATCAGTAAAACCTTTTTCTTTTATGATCTGCCCAATCTTATAAGTTGAAATCAGGTTTTCCGGAAGATTTGTATCCCTGTAAAATAGTTTTAAATCTGAAAAAGTCTCATCAAGAATTTCTTTAATGCGTTTATTTTTCATATTTCACGACGGATTAAAGATTTCCAATACTGTCAAGCTCTCTTTTTAAAGGCTCCATTTGTTTAGAAAAACGGGTTTTATCATTTCCTGTTAAAGATTCTCCGGTTGGAAGATTTAAACGAAGCGCATCTACCTGAACTCCGTTTTTCCAAAAGCGATAACAAACGTGAGGACCTGAAGCCAAACCTGTGCTTCCCACAAGTCCGATGGTTTGTCCCTGCGTAACACGTTGCCCGCGGCGAACCAGAATTTTTGACATGTGTAAATATTGTGTCGAATATGTACCGTTGTGTTTTACTTTTACAAAATTTCCGTTACCGGCAGTATACCCTGTAGCTTCAACAACCCCTGAAGCAGTCGTAGAAATGGGAGTTCCTCTTGGAGCAGCATAATCGGTTCCTTTGTGTGCTTTCCAAGTATGCTGTACAGGATGATAACGGTTCATCGTAAATCTTGAGGTAATTCTACTGAATTTAATAGGTGTTTTTAAGAAGAAATTTTTCAGTGTCTTTCCTTCGTCATCGTAATATTCAATTTTACCTGAAACAGTATCTTTTTCAAAAGGAAAAGCATAAATAATTTTTCCTTTATATTCAAAAAAAGCAGCTTCCAGATCTTCAACACCATCATAGGTTTTTCCGTTTATAAACCGTTCTGTGAAGATTAGTCCGTAGCGATCTCCTTTCTTAAGTTTAAAGAAATCGATAGACCATGAAAAAACTTTTGTAATTCTGCTGGCAAGAGCAGCTTCTACACTATTATTGCCTAAGGTTTCAGATAGTGAGCTTTTTAAAACACCACCAATCATTTTTCGCTTTAAAGTAACCGGTTTTACCTTTTTGTACGCTTTTGCAATACTATCCCTTAAATCTACCACATAATAAGTAAGTGCATCAGGCTGGTAAATAAAAACCTGCAGATTATTGGTTTTATTTTTTGCTCTAAGAAGTGTAAAAGGTTTATTGTATCGAATAGTTCTTACATTAAAAGAATCTTTTACCTGTTCGACAATTTTATAAACCTGTTTGTCTCCAATATTTTGGCTTTGAACAATGGATCCGAAAGAATCTCCTTTTTGTACTGTATCATGAACTACATTAAAATCGGCGTAATTAAATCCAAATTCTACTTTCTTAGTTTTTGGTTTAGTAATTTTAGCTTCAACTTTTTCTTCTGTTTTATTACAAGAAACAATTGAAAATAAGATAATTATAATTACGAATGCTTTTTTCAAACTTTTTAATTTTTCTGGAAAACTAAGCTATTGGCTCATTTCCCCAATTGGACAATTCTTCTTCGGTCCACAATTTAGGAAAAAAGATGCGTCTTTGGTATTTTGGATGCATATATTTTTGCCAGTCACTTCCACCTGTAGCTTCTCCGTTTCCTTTTCCGCTTTCAAGAATATATTTTATAGCTGTGTTTAAATGCTGCATCACCCAGGTAATATTTACAGTATGATCGTAATGACGCATAGCATTAATCAATTCCGTATTTTGCTGATCTTCAATTGGTAACTGAGTAAATTTTTTCCAGATATTTTTAGTTTTGAACTCAGACATCTGGCGCAGAAACTGTCCTTTGTATTTCTTTTCGAATTCCTGAAGCAAATATGATTTCTCTCCTGTTTGATAATCTTTACCTGCTGCCTGCCAGTACAAATGTTCGAAAGAAGTTTCTAAATCGGTATTTTCATCAAAATTAGCTTTATATCTTCTGTCGGTTAAATTAATAACATCGGTTGAAGCAAATTCAATCATTCGGTACTGTGCACTCTGGAAACCACTTGCAGGCGTAAGCGTATTTCTGAATTTCATATATTGCTCTACTTCCATTCCGTTTTCCATAATACTGAATGAATTGGTGAGCATGTCAAAATAACGGGTGATTCTGGAAAGTCTTTCGCTGAAAAAATCAACCTGAATATTTTCTGTATCGGCAATCTGATCAATTTCCCACAGAATCATTTTAAAGATTAACTCGTTTACCTGATGGTACATGATAAAAACCATTTCATCAGGAAGCGTTGTTCTTTGTATTTGCAGATTTAAAAGGGCATCCGTCTGAATATAATCCCAGTAGGTAATTGGCTTTGACCATAATAATCCTTCCAACTGTACATCAGTCTTCTGGTTAATGGCCTGAAATTTAAGCTCTATTTCTTTTAAGATTGATTCAGAATTGTCTGTGGTATTCATTATTTTTTTACTTTAAATGGATATTTTAATCCTCTATATTCATCCAGATCAGCTTTAAGCGAGCCTACTGCTAATTCTGCTTTTATTCTCACCGGAACTTTATTATTATCATCTGTAATCCAAAGCGTTACACTTTCTTTCTCTTTAAAGACGCGGCCAGTTTGCACCATAGGTTTAAAAACCATCGTAGAAACGGTGCCAAATTTAGTTGTAATATCCTGACGCCCTATATATTTTAACTTAAATTTTGTGATCTCATCATCAAAAAACATATCAATCGTAATAGATTCACCTGATCTTAATTTGTCAATGTTAGGATGATTTCGCAAATAATAAAACGATGAAATAATGTCCTGTACATTTTCGGTTACTACAATCGTTTTTTCGGTCTTTCGTTTGTAATCTTTGACCAAAACCCTGTTTTGAGCTGTGTTAAAAAAACCTTCCTGATTCTTGGTGTAACCACCTTCGTTTATTTTTCGAATGTATCGGTAAGGGCTGCCCGTTTCTTTATCAAAATAACTTTCGTATAAATCTTCGACTTTGAAAAAAAACTTTGACATTCCGGTTGTGTAACCTTTACCCACTGCGTGAAATACTTTTTTATTATTTACGGTAGCATCTTTGACCTCCAGAGTGGCATATCCTGCATTTACAATTCCGTAGTGAATTCTGAGTTTAAAATATTCCCCCACATCAAAAGCATCTTCTTTAAAGGTATCAAAACTTAGTGTAGTGAGAAGTAATATATATAGAGTTAGTTTTTTCATAATAAGACATTTACTGTTTACTAGCCATAAACGCAAATTTTATTCCAAATATACCAAAACAAAAAAACTCAGTCAAAGAATGACTGAGTTTTTATGCTATTAACTAACCAAAAAACTATAAATTATGAAAATTTATATCAATTCGGAAGGAAACCACCCCTTCCAGATTTGCGAGTGCAAAGATAGACACAAAGTTTAAATAATAAATAGGAAAAAGTGAGTTTAACAAAACATTTGCATTAAAATCATCAATTTATAGGGGATTTTTTTACATAATGTAAAAAAAACTTAATTTTACAAAGTTCCTCTTAACTCCTGTTCTCTTTCAATAGACTCAAAAAGAGCTTTAAAGTTCCCCGCACCAAATCCTTTTGCCCCCATTCTTTGGATAATTTCAAAGAAAAGTGTCGGTCTGTCCTGTACCGGCTTCGTAAAAATCTGTAATAAGTATCCATCCTCGTCAGCATCGACCATGATGGCAAGTTTTTCAATTTCATTAATATCTTCTTTCATCATATTCATGTGAACACCTAATCTTTCCGGAATTGCTTCGTAATAAGTATGAGGAGGAGGAGATAAAAATTCTACACCGCGAGCTCTTAACTGCGATACGGTTTTAATAATATCATCTGTAGCAATAGCGATATGCTGAATTCCAGGTCCGCCGTAGAAATCCAAATATTCTTCAATCTGTGATTTCTTCTTTCCTTCTGCCGGCTCGTTGATTGGAAATTTAATTCTTCCGTTTCCATTTGACATTACTTTACTCATCAAAGCAGAATATTCTGTAGTGATTTGTTTGTCGTCAAAAGAAAGGAAGTTTACAAATCCCATAACATCTTCGTAGAATTTTACCCAAGTATTCATTTCGTTCCAACCTACGTTTCCAACCATGTGGTCAATGTATTTTAATCCGGTTGGCTCCGGATTGTAGTCAGATTTCCATTCTTTATACCCGGGAAGAAAAACACCATTGTAGTTTTTTCTTTCCACAAAAATGTGAACGGTTTCTCCGTAAGTATAAATTCCCGAACGAATGACTTGTCCAAATTCATCCTCTTCAACAGTTGGTTCCATAAAAGAACGTGCGCCACGTTTCATGGTTTCTTCGTACGATTTTGTAGCATCTTCTACCCAAAGTGCGGCCACTTTTACACCGTCTCCATGTTTTTTAAGATGTTCGTTTATTGGAGAATCTGCCGTAAGAGGCGTTGTCAAAACAATTCTGATTTTGTCTTGTTTCAAAACATAAGACGCTCTGTCTTTTACTCCAGTTTCCAATCCAGCGTAAGCCAATGACTGATAACCAAAAGCTGTTTTGTAATAATGTGCAGATTGTTTGGCATTTCCTACATAGAATTCTACATAATCTGTTCCTAATAATGGAAGGAAATCCTGTGCTCCTTCAAAGATTTTTTCTAATCCGTATTCTACTGATTTTACTTCTTTTGACATAATTTGATAATTAGAAAATGAGATAATGAGATAATTTTGAAATGTAGATAATTAAAATAATTTTCTAATTGGCACATTGACAAATTATCTAATTGCACTCATTTTTGATGTTGATATTATTTTATTTAAAATTTTTAAAATTTCTGATAATTCATTTAATAAACCTTTGCAATCTGGATAGTCTTTGTGCGCATCGCATAAAAACAACCAATATTCTGATTCGTCTGCATCTTTAATTGCAATTTTTAATTTATGAATAAAATCTGCTTTGCTTTCTGCGTTTTGTGACTCTTTTGAATTTGCCCCAATTGATGTTCCGCTTTTAAGTAACTGATTTGCAATTACGAATTTCTTTTGATTTTAAAGTTCGGTTGTGTAGTCAATTATATTTAATGCAAAATTGAAGGTTTTTATTAAAAGAACGTTGTCTTTATATTTTTCATTGAAAGTCATTTTTTTTAATTAGATAATTAGGAAATTTGATAATGAGAAAATTTTTTTGTAGGTTTAAAATTACAGTTTTTAATTAAATTATCTAATCGTGAAATTGGCACATTTACTAATTATCTAATTGTCGAATTGACACATTGGCACATTAAAAAATTACTCCGTCCAAGATTTATAGTACTGTCCATCATCAAGACCCATAGCTTCTTCCGTAACCATAAGCGGTCTGAAAGTATCAACCATAACAGCTAATTCCTGAGTTTCTTTGTGACCAATGCTGCGTTCCATTGCACTAGGTGCCGGTCCATGCGGAATTCCTTTTGGATGTAAAGTGATATGACCCTGCTCAATATTATTACGGCTCATAAAATCACCATCTACATAATACAGCACTTCGTCAGAATCTATATTGCTGTGATTATAAGGTGCCGGAATTGCTTTCGGGTGATAGTCGTAAAGTCTTGGGCAGAAAGAACAAACGACAAAAGTAGCCGTTTCAAAAGTTTGATGTACCGGTGGCGGCTGATGCACACGACCGGTTATAGGTTCGAAATTATGAATTGAAAATCCGTATGGAAAATTATAACCGTCCCAACCCACAACATCAAAAGGATGCGTGGCATAAACGACTTCGTGAAGCATTCCTTCTTTTTTGATTTTAATTAAAAAATCACCTTTTTCGTCATGTGTTTCCAATTCGTTTGGCAGAATAAAATCGCGTTCGCAAAATGGAGCATGTTCTAAATGCTGACCGGATTGGTTTTTATAACGTTTGGGAGTATAAAAAGGAGAATACGATTCGACATAAAAAAGTCGGTTTTCTTCCGTTTCAAATTCTATTTGGTAAATGATACCTCTAGGAATAATTAAATAATCACCATATTCAAACGGAATATTTCCTAACATGGTTCTTAATTTTCCTTTTCCTTTATGAATGAAAAGCATTTCATCGGCATCGGCATTTTTGTAGAAATAATTTCGAAGTGATTCTTTCGGCGCAGCCAGACCAATGATGCAGTCTTTATTAACCAACATGGCTTTGCGGCTGTCTAAAAAGTCGTTTTCTGGCTTTAATTCAAAACCTTTAAACAGTAGTGATTTTATATTTTTTCCGATTGCAATTTTGGGTTCAACCGAATAAGAGTTTAAAATTTCTTTAACCTGTGTAGGTCTGTGTATATGATATGACAAGGAAGAATGTCCATGAAAACCTTCGGTACCAAACAATTGTTCATAGTAAAAACCTCCATCAGGTTTTTCGAACTGAGTGTGTCTCTTTTGTGGAAAGTTTCCGAGTTTGTGATATAGTGGCATGGCTTTTCAATTAGATAATTTATAAATTAGATAATTCGAAAAATTTGAATTGTGTGAACAGATAATCAGCTCAATGTATCATTGACTAATTATCCCAATTCGGCCGTTTCACTCAGGATTTCTCTTGATGAGGAATTGAAGATACTCTAATAAACCTGTCCATTTTGTTTTCATCCCAACAAATATCGTAATTTTTATCGATTTAAATTATAAATTAAAACAAAAATCCGATGTTAAACCAGGTATATCCTTTTGGATTTTCAGGCGACCAAGAATATTTGACTTCAATAGGACCAATGATAGTTTCCAAACCATACCCTACGGCATAACCGGAATATTTTGGCATATCAATCCAGTCTACCGTACTAAAAAGATCATCACCCAGATTGGCATAATTTGCAGAAAAATTAAGATGATTTCTTTTAAATATCTCGTAATCAAAAGTTATTGCAGCTTTTATAAAACTATCCCCTGCAATACTTAAAAAATCATACCCATAGAAATAATTGAAGTTATTTATCTTCTGATAACCATATCCTCCAAGAATATAATCAAAAAAAGGCACGCTGTCATTGCCAAAGGCAAATCCAATATCAGACTGGAATTTTATGGTTGCTTTGTTAAAAACAGTTCTCGCAATTCCAATTTCGGCTTTTGCTGTAGAAAAAGGATTAAACTGATTTGTATAATCAGAAGAAGCCAGATAGGTCTGCACGTCTCCTGAAAAATACCAACCTGATCTCGGAAAACTTTTATTATCGTAAGAATCATACTTTAAATATCCAAAAACACTAAAATAATTACTCTCATCAATTGTTGAGGCTGTCTCTAATGTTGGTGATTTTATTTTCAGAAACTTATGTTCGAAACCGCCGCCCATAAGGAACTTTTGCACAAAAATGGTCTGAAAATAAGCCTGATTCGTAATATCCATAAAATCAACGTTAATCAAACTATCTTCGCTCCCTTCAGATTTGTCGTTAATACTTTGTGTGATATTCCTGTTAAACTGATTAAGCCGGGAGTTAAACCCAAAACTGATATTGAATCCGTTTTCTACATAATAATTAAAATCATACCTGAAGTTATCACCTAAAATAATATCCAGAGAAGTATTATCATTTTTAAGAAATGTTTTTCTGTGAGTCAGATTTAACAGAACAGCACTTTTGTAAAGACCGTCATAATGCAGTCCCAGTTTCAAATAAGTATGCGTCGGGTTTTCTTTCAGGGTAAGATTCAAATCTTCCTTGTCTCCGTTAGGATCAAGCGAATACGAAATAGCACTAAAATTCTGTGTTGAATTTATATTATTAATCCCTCTTTTGAGTTCGTCATAAGTTATTGTGCTTCCTGGTTTGAACCTGAGTTTACTTGTGATGTATTCTTTGGTATAATCTTCGAGTTTAGTATTGTTTATTTTCTTGATTTGAAGTGTATCGGAAGCTAATTTCAACTTCGGCTTCTTATAAAAATTCTGCTCATTGGTTAGAGCTTTTATTTTTTCATATACCTCAAATGTCGCATCCTCTCCTCTTCTGATAATTTCACCACCTCTATCAAATGAAATAACGCCAAAATCACGAATATCGGGTTTTATGTAAATGTTGGTATCCTCTCTTTTTGCCTTCATTTTCTCGATAGACTGAAGATTGGTAATCTGAACCAGTATTTTAGTCGCATTTTTCAGGTTCTTACGGGTCAGCAAATCATCCTGAACATCCACTCCAATGATAATATCTGCTCCCAGATCACGAACTTCTTTAATCGGATAGTTGTTTACAACTCCACCATCAACTAATAATTTTCCGTCTACTTCAACAGGTGAAAATAATGACGGAAAAGCGGCACTTGCTACCATAGCCTGAGCAAGATTTCCTTTATTCAGCAATACTTCTTTACCGGTTTCTATGTCGGTTCCGATACATAAAAAAGGAGTCGGCAGCTGATTAAAATCGCGTACATGACGTACATTACGGGTCAGGCTGCTCAGTAAATTATAATTGTACATCCCTTTTGAAAGCGCTTCCGGAATTCCGATTCTGAAATTACTAAATGGAAGCACAAGCGCATACAATTCATCATTTCGTTTACCATAGAAATTTTTAGACGCCCTTGGAATGTAATCATTAATTAGTTCGTCAAAATTGGTTCTCTTAAAAATAGAGTCAATTTGTGATGCATTATACCCTGTTGCATAAAGCCCTCCTATTATGGCTCCCATACTGGTTCCGCCAATATAATCGACTTTTAATCCGGCTTCTTCCAAAACTTTAAGAACACCAATGTGCGCAAATCCTTTGGCTCCACCACCACTTAAAACCAAACCTATTTTTGGTCTTTTAATGCTGTCTTGTTTTTTTTCTTGTGAAAAAGAATTTTGGGAAGTAAACGACAATAGCACTAAAACCACCAATACCCTGCCCCAGATGGAAATGGAAAACTGCGAGAGACAAAAAGCTATTTTTTCCTGTAAAAAAAGAGCGACCAAAGAAGCTCCTTTTTTTGCATTGGAAAAAAAGCTTTTTGACCGAGTATTTGAAATGAACAGCTGGATTAGGCGCATAAAAATCTACTAATTGATTTTGTAAAATTCGACAATTTTTTTGGCTTTTGATGCTCCAATTACAGCAGAAATTTCTTTTTCAGTAGCCAGTTTCAATCTTTTAACACTTTTGAAATGCTGAATTAACGCAAGCATGGTTTTTTCACCAATACCCGGAATACTTTCAACAGAGGAATTAAGAGCGGCTTTGCTGCGTTTATCACGGTGAAAAGTGATTCCGAAGCGATGGGCTTCGTTTCGTAATTGCTGGATTACTTTTAATGTTTCTGACTTTTTATCGAGATATAACGGAATCGAATCGCCGGGATAAAACAATTCTTCAAGGCGTTTTGCGATTCCGATAATCGCAATTTTACCACGCAGTCCTAACTCATCAATACTTTTTAATGCTGCCGATAACTGTCCTTTTCCTCCATCGATAATAATCAGCTGCGGAAGCGGTTCATTTTCTTCCAATAGTCTTTTGTAACGGCGATACACGATTTCGGTCATTGAAGCAAAATCATCAGGCCCTACAACGGTTTTTACATTAAAATGACGGTAATCTTTCTTGCTTGGTTTTCCGTCTTTAAAAACCACGCAGGCTGCCACAGGATTTGTTCCCTGAATATTCGAGTTATCGAAACATTCTATGTGTCTTGGCTCAGTTGGCAAACGCAGGTCTTTTTGCATTTGTGCCATGATACGATTTACATGTCTGTCAGGATCTACGATTTGCAACTGTTTCAGTTGTTCAATTCGGTAGAATTTGGCATTTCGGATCGATAAATCTAAAATCTGTTTTTTGTCTCCAAGCTGCGGAACAGTTATTTTTATGTTTTCGCCTAAATCCATTTCAAAAGGAACAATAATTTCTTTTGATAATAACTGAAAACGTTCACGCAATTCTACAATGGCCAGTTCTAATAATTCCTCGTCACTTTCATCCAGTTTTTTCTTTATTTCCAAAGTATGCGAACGAATAATCGATCCGTGCGATATTTGTAAAAAGTTGACATAGGCAGCACTTTCATCAGACACAATCGAGAAAACATCAATATTGGTAATCTTCGGATTGATGATGGTCGATCTGGATTGATAATTTTCTAAAACTTCTATTTTTTCTTTGATTTTCTGTGCTTCTTCAAACTGTAAATTCTGAGCATAAGTATTCATCAGTTTCCTGAAATCCTTTAAACTTTCTTTAAAATTCCCTTTGAGGATTTCACGAATCGCATTGACCTGTCTCTGATACTCTTCCAAAGGTTCTAAACCTTCACAAGGCCCTTTGCAATTGCCAATGTGGTATTCCAGACAAACCTTGAATTTTCCCGAATTGATGTTCGATTCGCTCAAATCATAATTGCAGGTTCTTAACGGATACAATTCTTTGATTAAATCTAAAATCGTATACACCATTTTAAAATTGGTATACGGCCCAAAATATTCAGATCCGTCTTTCACCATTCTTCTCGTTAGAAATATTCTCGAAAAAGGTTCTTTTTTAATGCAGATCCAGGGATAACTTTTATCATCTCGAAGCAGCACATTATAACGAGGCTGCAAGGTTTTAATTAGATTATTTTCTAATAAAAGCGCATCGGTTTCGGTAGGAACGACAATGTGTTTGATGGTAATAATTTTTTTTACCAGCACATTGGTTTTGGCCGTATCGTGAATTTTATTAAAATAGGAAGAAACCCTTTTTTTCAGGTTTTTAGCTTTTCCTACGTATAATATCTTTCCGTCTTTATCATAATACTGATATACACCGGGATTGTCCGGCAGGGTCTGAATCTGAAGTTCTAATGACGGTATTGGCATGCTGTTTTATTTCTGGAGATAAGGAAAATATCATTGTCAAATATATTCCAATTTACATTAGGAAGCTTAACACTGAAATCTTTTCAAATTTACGAAATCAAAAGAATAATTTCTATATTTAGAGCCTGTTTAAAATCCGACATGAAAAACAATGCCCCAATGGTTCTTTTTGGCGAATCGATTTTGCCCGGAGAAAACAAAACGATCAATGTAGAAATCGCCAGATTGCATACTACAACCAAACTTAATATCCCGATTATTGTTCGAAGGTCTAAAATTGATGGCCCAGTAGTTTTATTTTCAGCCGGAATTCACGGCGACGAAATAAATGGTGTCGAAGTGGTACGACAGATTATCAGTAAAAAAATAAACCGCCCCACAAGAGGAACCATCATTTGCATTCCGATTATTAATATTTACGGTTTTGTCAACAAATCAAGGGAATTTCCTGATGGGCGCGATCTGAACCGTGTTTTTCCCGGGAGCAAAAAAGGGTCACTCGCAAGCCGTTTCGCTTTTCATATCACCAATCAAATATTGCCTATAATTGATTATGCAGTCGATTTTCATGCTGGAGGCGCAAGCAGGTTTAACGCTCCTCAGATTCGAATTACAGAGCACAATCCCGAATTAAAACTTCTGGCAGATGTTTTTAACGCTCCGTTTACCTTGTATTCAAAAAACATCAATGGTTCTTTTAGAAATACATCTGAAAAAGCCCAAGTCAAAATGCTGTTATTTGAAGGCGGAAAATCATTAGACATTAATGATCCTGTAGCGAATGAAGGTATAAAAGGTACCAAACGTCTGCTTCATTATTTAAATATGCTCGACCCAAAACATATTGTTGAAAAAGCTGATTTCCCTTCTATCTATATTAAAAATTCCGTTTGGCTGAGAGCAAAACAATCGGGCTTATTGCACGATTATAATATGGTAAGCCGATTTGTTACAAAAGGAACTATTCTGGCCATAATTACAGACCCTTTTGGTAAATTTGAGCAAAAAGTAAAAGCACCGCATGACGGTTTTGTCATCAACGCCAACCATTCGCCAATTGTTTATGAAGGCGATGCTATTTACCATATCTCTAAAAATATTGACGAAAATATTCCTGAAAATGCCAACGAATAAAAAAGAACTTCGCATACATTATAAAAACCTCCGAAAAGAACTTACTGAGGAAAATATAGAAGAAAAAAGTCTTGAAATAAGTAATCAATTGATCTCCTTACCCATTTGGAACAAAACGTATTACCATGTTTTTCTTCCTATTGAAGAACAAAAAGAAGTAAATACCGAGTATATTCTGCATCTCCTTTCAGGGAAAGACAAAGAAATCGTCATTTCAAAAAGTGATTTTGAAACCCGGATTATGACTCATTTTCTATTGACGGACAATACTAAAATCAAGAAAAACGAATACAATATTCCCGAACCTGTAAATGGTTTACCTGTTCCTTCTCAAACTATTGAAGTTGTTTTTGTACCGCTTTTGGCTTTTGATGTTTTTGGAAATCGAATTGGTTACGGAAAAGGTTTTTATGATAAATTTTTAGCTGAATGCAAACCCGAAACGATCAAAATCGGGCTTTCCTTTTTTGAAGCTGTAGCTCAGATTGATGATGTTTTTGAATCGGATGTAAAACTGGATTATTGTGTGACGCCGGAGAAGGCTTATAGGTTTTAAAAACTTGAAACTAATCTGCACATAACGGCTATTTATAGATAAAAATGTATAACATAGAACCAAACAAATATATTTCTAATTTTTATAAGTTTTTAAAAAACAAAGATGACAATAGGATAAGTTTAAAAAAATTATTATTACACATTTTTGCTGTCTTTATAATTGTAGCAATTGGACAAATCAGAACCAAGAATTCTGATCCGTATAAATCAGACAATATAGAAAACGAAAAATTTATTAAGGCAGAAATTAAACCACAAATAATTTTTGATACTATTACACTTCCGATAAAACAAACTTATTTTAAAACTTATTTTGCTATTCAATTGATAGATGGTTCAATATATCGTCTAAATTTAATAAATAGTAAAAATGAAAATAAGATAGTTAAAAATGCAATAATTGAAAAAAAAGCTAATGATAAGACATTTGAAATAATCAATAAAAACATTCGGTATAAATTCAAAATAAATGAACTGGATAATTCTGGAGAAAGAATATTCGTTTTTTTTGCTTCACTATTTTTCTGTATTATTGGGATTCCTCTTTGGTTAAACAAAAACGAATTAGAAAAAGAATATGAAAAAAACAACCGTTACCGTTAACAGCAGTTTTTAATCTATTTCACCATAACCCCTTCAACAAACAAAATCGGCACTTCTTCAGTGTTGTTTTCACTGATTAAATTAGATTTGAAGATGAATTTCTTATCGTATAAAGTGTTTCCAATAAAGAATGTTACCATAAATTCATTGTTTAAAACCAAAAGACTCTTTTCGATCATTTCGATTTTTACAACAGAAACCGCCGGAACCTCAACAAACGCATGACGTAAAATAGACGTTTTTTTCATTTCTCCTTCAATTGTTCCAAATGCTTTTGAAACCACCATCACGCTGTCTAAATTAAAGTCGCTGTCGTTTACCAGATAAGCGTACCAGACTTTTTCCATAAAATCATCGCTCCATTCCTGAACGGCAGCTAAGAATACATTTTCAACTTCGGGGATTATTATATCTTTTTTCATATTAGTCAAAAGTTTAAAAGTCGAAAGTCATAAAGTCGAAAGTCAAAAGCCATATTTTGGGACTTTCGACTTTCGACTTTATGACTTTTTGACTTAATTATATATTTGCTTTGAATTGCTCTAAGAAGCGAACATCATTTTCGTAAAACATACGGATATCACCTATTTGATATAAAAGCATTGCAATACGCTCTACTCCCATTCCGAAAGCAAAACCATTGAATTCATCAGGGTTGATATCACAGTTTTTAAGAACATTTGGATCTACCATTCCGCAGCCTCCAATTTCCAGCCAGCCGGTTCCTTTTGTTATACGGTAATCGGTTTCGGTTTTTAAACCCCAGTAAATATCAATCTCGGCACTTGGTTCTGTAAACGGAAAGTATGACGGACGTAAACGAATCTTCGATTTCCCGAACATTTCTTTCGTAAAATAAAGCAATGTCTGTTTTAAATCTGCAAAAGAAACATCTTTGTCAATGTACAGCCCTTCTACCTGATGGAAAATACAGTGGGAACGTGACGAAATTGCTTCGTTACGAAAAACACGTCCCGGAGAAATCGTACGGATTGGCGGTTTGTGATTTTCCATATAACGCACCTGAACAGATGATGTATGCGTACGCAACAACACATCAGGATTGGTCTGAATGAAAAAGGTATCCTGCATATCACGCGCCGGATGGTATTCCGGTAAGTTTAATGCAGTAAAATTATGCCAGTCGTCTTCGATTTCCGGACCTTCGGAAACGTTGAAACCAATGTTGGCAAAAATATCTATAATTTGATTTTTAACAATCGAAATAGGATGACGTGAACCAATAATTACAGGCTCAGGCGAACGCGTTAAGTCTCCAAAAAAGCCTTTTACTTCTTCCTTGCTTTCCAGCTCTTCCTGAATAACTCTTACTTTTTCTTCAGCAACCGCTTTTAAAGTATTTATTACTTGTCCAAAATCCTTTTTCTGGTCGTTTGGTATATTTTTGAACTCTGTAAAAAGCTCCTTCAATAAACCTTTACTTCCTAAATATTTAACACGGAACTTCTCTAAAGATTCTTTGTTTTTCTCATTAAAGGCTTTAGCTTCCTCGATATGTTCTTTTATCTTGTCTATCATTTCCATTCTACAATTGAGGGTACAAATTTAAGGAAAAAAGTGCAACGTTGGGTGTGAGAAGTCAGAAGTATTTCTAAAGTTCTGTTATATTTTCAGACCTAAATCTAAAATTTTTCCTCCAATATCTGTTTTTAATCAATAAGTTCTCTTTCTAAAAAATAATTTACAATCGCTTCTTTCATCAAAACAGACTGTTCGCCTGCTTTTAAAGGAGGTAATTGTTCTTTTACTTTGTAGTGCGGCCAGCCTTCCTCATCAAAATATTCGAACTCGTAAAATCCGTACGGTTCTAATAAACGGCAGATTGCAATATGCATCAGGTTCAGTTTTTCGTCTTTTTTAAATTCACGATGTACTTTCCCAAGTTCCTGAACTCCGATTAAGTAAATTATGGAATCTAAATCTAAATCTTCGCCTTGCGAAAACTGATTGGACAATATATCTACGAGCTTTTCCCAGCGCTCTTTTAGTTGTGTATCTCTGGACATTTTTATAATTGTGAATTATGAATTGTGAATTATAAATTCAAAAACCATAAAATTTAGCCTGCAAAGATACGGAGTTAAAATCCAATCACATCAAAATATGAAAACTTCACAGAATAAGTACTTTAAGCTCCTATTTTATTATTGATATTCAATAACCGTTTTTGAAATCACATTATTACTTTCTTTTGAAATCTTTTTTATTTCTATTGGAAAGTTGTCATTGTTATAAATTATTTCATTAATATAATATTTAGGAACTTCATTCGTAATCGGATAATAGGATTCTCTTGACACTACATTATTCGTCGTTTGTCCACCAAATCCTTCTACAACAAAAACCATCCGATAATATTTATTCATAAATTTCATTGGGTGGTTCTTGTTATCGTAAAAATAGTTGTTTTTTGAAATTATTTCAGAACCTGTTAAGGACGACTTATTTATAATTTGGGTTATATTCTTAGCATTATCAGAAGAAATGGATAATTCTCTTTGAATAATATATTTATTTTCATCCATATAACCTGATCTTTCAGAAGTAAGGATTCCATTAACATATGAATATTCCGTTTTTTCATCCGGGTCTCCTTCAGAATAGATATAGCTTAATAAATCTCCATTATAATGAAATACAGCAGAACCAGAAGCTACATTATCTCTAAAGTAATTCATCTTACTTATCTTTTCACCATCATATAAAAATTCCGTTTTATACCGGGTATTTGTAGTAACAGTCTTCAAAATCTTATTCTCATAGGCAAAATCCATTATGCTGGTTTCTGAGCCATCGGAAAAATAAACAGTTTCAGTTATTTTTTTTATTAGAACTGATTTTTCATTTGATATAGTATCTTTGCCGCCGTCATCATTTGAACAAGACATCAATAATGCAACACAAAAAACACAAAGACTTTTAATTAATACGCTTTTTCTCATTTTATCTATTTTTCGCAAAAATAGAAATATATAATACATTTCAAAGTTAATCAACATGAGTTTTTTCGATATGATTTTAGGGGCGCTTTTGGCCTTCAGTTTATACAAGGGCATCAAAAACGGCCTTTTTGTAGAAGTTGCTTCTTTTATTTCTTTACTATTAGGAATTTATATAGCCATTAAATTTTCTTCTTTTCTAAAAAACATTATTGTAAAATATGTTTCCTGGAATCCGAACACGGTTCAGGTTACGGCTTTTATCCTGACTTTTATTTTAGTGGTAATTGGCGTTTATTTCTTAGCCAAAATTTTAACCGGAATAGCTGATTTTGCTTATTTGGGATGGATCAATAAATTGGGCGGAGGCTTTTTCAGAGTGTTGAAAACTGTTTTGATCGTAAGTATTTTTATTGCACTGTTTGAAAAAATGAATTTCAATCACACTTTAGCAAAAAAAGAAACTTTAGACAACTATATCTTCTATAATCCGATTAAAAAAGTAGCCGCTTTTGTATATCCTTCGATTGAAAAGGGCTATGAAAGACTGAAAAAGGCTAATACTGAAAAAGAATAATCATTTTCAACTGAGTGAATCTAAGGTCCTTTGTAAATTTAAAGGGCTTCGACTAAGTTTATCCTGAGCGAAGCTGAATGGACTCAGCCTGACAAATCATTAACCCCTACTTTTATTAATCCTGATTAGGTACTTGTGGAAATAAATTTTTCAGAATAATCAGCATCATTCCGATAACATTTACTGAGGAAGTTGTCAATAAAGTTATCAATACATTTTCTGAAAGTTCCAATTCCAGATTGTGATTAAAATACAATACTGAAATTACTGCTGCCAGCCAGAGAAAAATAATAAAAGAGAAAATATAGGTAAGATATCTTCGCAGGATTGTGTCTTCTAAAAACCGACCCACTTTTGCATTTCCGAGTCTGTCTTCAAGGATTTGGTTTTGAATACGGGCATTATCAATATCAATAGGACTGACTGCTGCACTATTTTCAATAGAAATCTGGCTTAAATTAAGTAACGACATCTTAGTTCGAAATTGGTTTTAACTTTTTATAATGTTCAAAAATATCATCGTCAGAAATAACAGCATTCGAATCCTTACGATATACTTTTTGCCACGGTGTCCCTTCAATATGGGTGAGAGCACTCAAATATATCCCGTCAAATCTTCCATAAACGTCCCAGATTTTATCTAAAAACTTTTCATCTTCATTTGTGATTTTTTCGTTTTTGGTCGCATTCGGAATTTTTTCAGTGATTTTTTCTTTCTTATATTGCTTTATACTATAATACAACGAAGGAAAAACAGGTCCGAAATCCCAGGCAATCGGGTTTTCATCAATCAGTCTTTGCTGTTTATCTGTCAGCGCCAAATACCAGCCATAAGCAATATAAGTAAGCTTGATTATTTTCATAGGAGTAAGATTCCCTGTTTTGGAATATTTCTCTATAAAATAATTAGCGATTGTTGTTGGATTATAAGACATAACTATGATTATTATTTCTCAAAGTTAATAAAATAAGATTGGTTTTACTATTGCCAATGGTATTGTTTTGCTAATGAGAATCTTTATGTTCTATTTTACATTTTCAAAACCATATATTCGCCAAAAATAAATTATCTTGCTTCGTTTAAAACATTTTAACCAGTAAAGCCTTTACAACAGTATGTTTTATTTAACGGGAATTATAATTACCTTCTTTTTAGTTATTATTTTAACCAGCAAAAAAAATAAAAGTCAGGCTGATAAAATACTGTCGCTCTGGTTGTTTTTTACAGGTTTCCACCTGATTTTATTCTATCTGCATTTTAATAATGAATCTATAAAATTCCCTTTTTTGCTTGGATGCGAAATTCCGATGCCGCTCGTTCAGGGACCTTTTTTATACTTGTACACTTCTGCTTTAACAAATCAGGACCACAATAAAAAGTATAATCTGCTTCATTTTGTTCCTTTTGGAATTGCCATACTACTGCTCCTTCCTTTTTTTGGTTTGTCTCCTCATGAAAAAATAGATATTTATAAAAATGAAGGCAAAGGTTATGAACAATTACTTCTTATCATATACATTTCAGTCATTATTTCAGGGATTTTATATGCGCTGTTTTCATTGCAAAAACTTTCAAAACACCGTAAAAACATTACCGAGCAATTTTCTTTTACCGAGAAAATTAACCTGAGATGGCTCAGTTATTTAATTTTAGGATCCGGTTTAATTTGGGTAGTGGTTATTTTTTGTGACGACCAATATATATATTCTACCGTTGTACTGTATTTGCTTTTTATTGGTTATTTCGGAATAAAGCAGGTTGGAATCTTTACTAACAAACCCATTTCTGAAAATAATCAAACAGAAGTTTTGGTTTTAGAAACCATTGCCGCAGAAGTAAAGTCAGAGAAAATTAAATACGAAAAATCAGGATTGGGCAACACAGAACTTCTGACGATTCACAAAAATCTAACCGAGCTAATGGAGAATGAAAAACTATTTAAAAACTCAGAGGTTACTTTGTCCGAACTATCCCAAAAATTAAATATACACCCCAACATACTTTCTCAGGTAATTAATTCCGTCGAGCAAAAGAACTTTTACGATTATATCAATTATCAGCGTGTCGAAGAATTTAAACGAATCATCGCGCTTCCGGAAAACCAAAAATTCACTTTACTTTCCTTAGCTTTTGAATGTGGTTTTAATTCTAAAACTGCTTTCAACCGCAACTTCAGAAAAGTAACCGGCCTTTCTCCATCAGAATATTTGAAATAAAAGGGAACCACCTTACAAGTTGGGGCGACTGATAGTCTGTCAGAATACATCTTTGCAGAAATTTTTAAAAAAACTATGCAATGAAAAATAAAGTATTCTATTCGATAGCAATTGCTTTTTCTATTTTCTTTTTTTTAGGATGTGAAGAAGAAAATTCCATCGATCAACCCGGCAAACTGGTTCCAAAAACAGTCGATCAGGATTCCTCAATCCCTTCCATTTTGATTAATGGTACGCAGCTGCATACTGAAGTTTTCGGAAACCCGAACAATCCAATGGTGGTATTTCTCCATGGTGGTCCCGGTTCAGATTACAGAAGTTCTCTAAATTCAAAACAACTGGCAGATGATGGTTATTATGTCATTTTTTACGACCAGCGAGGTTCGGGATTATCCAAAAGACATAATCAAAACAGCTATTCAATTCAATTGGTTCTGGATGATCTTACCGCGGTCATCGCACATTACCGCACTTCTAATGCCCAAAAGGTTTTTCTGTTCGGACATTCATGGGGAGCAATGTTAGCTACTGCTTATATAAACTCTTATCCCAAAAACATAAACGGAGTCATTCTGGCTGAACCCGGCGGCCTTAATAAAAAACTATTGGATGAATATGGCAAATCAAGCCGAAAACTAAATTTATTTTCTGAATCCACGAGTGATTTATTTTACATGGATCAGTTCTTAACCGGAAAAGAAAACGCACACGAAATCCTGGATTATAAAATGGGCATTTCTACCAGTTTTTCTTATGCGAAAGGAAACGAAGAGGGAATTGAAGGTCCTTCGCCTTTCTGGAGAATGGGTGCGGCTGTCTTAAATGGTTTTATTGATATTGCCGAAAATGACGGTTTTGATTTTACGACCAATTTAAGCCAATATAAAACCAAAGTTTTGTTTTTATACGGAGAAAAAAATAAGTCCTACGGTTTACATTTTGCCCAAAAAGAAGCTGCGTTTTTTCCAAGTTCAGAAATTGCTGAAGTGAAGGGAACCGGCCATGAAATGATTTATTTTAAATGGGAAAATGTACACCCGATAGTGTTGAATTATTTAAACGATTTAAAATAACCTTAGAATGAAAGCACTCGTAATAGTTATAACATTTATCTTTTCTTTTTTTATTTCTAACATTTTAAAAGCCCAGACCATCAACTGGAAAAGCCTTCAAAACGAACAAAAACACATCTTAAGTGCAAGCGCTGGCTGGGAGTATGGTTTTGTTTACGGAATAAGCTACGGTCATAAATTAGAAACCAAAATACCTATTGTACTGGAAGGCGCTATTTCTTTTGCTTCAGGCGAAGTTATTTTTGATGATTTTAAAACCAAAATAGGCGGGCAAATTAGTCTCTACCAAATTGAAAGCTTCCATTTCAATGCTGCAATTCACACAATTTACAGACGCAATGGAAATCCGCTGGTTACTTTGCAGAATTTTGGTGCCGATGCGACAGCAATAATAGGGTATTACAAACCTAAATGGTTTGCAGCAGGCGAATTTGGCTTTGACCAGCCCATTGTAACACATTTTAAACATAAAGATATTTACAAAGACGTTTATCCTGAAGTTAAAAACGGCTGGTACGAGCCTACGACGGGAGGGAATTTCAATTTCGGAATCCAGGGTGGTTATTCGTTTATCCGAAGCGATCTGACTTTAAGAGCAGGAAAAGTTATGACTGAAGATTTTAAGACTTCGCCTTTAGTTCCTTTTTATTTACAATTGGGTTATAATTACAAATTATATTGATTATTCTAACACATAGAGACATCGGTTTTATTTTGTAAAAGAATAAAAAAGTTTCTTTTTAAAAATCATATTTTCACCCATAGCTTTGTGTTTTTATGTGAATGAAGTGCCTTTTAAGTTTTTGAGCTATGCTTCTATGTATTAAAAAAATTAACTGTTCTTAATAATACAAAACCCGACAAGTTTTAAAGTTTGTCGGGTAATTATTCATTTGTCAGGCTGAGCGAAATCGAAGCCCATAACGTAAATCAAGCCTTCGACTTCGCTCAGGATGACATTCGTTTTCATAAACAATATTTGTACTTACCAATTTATATGTTTTCTTTCTCCTGTTTTCAAAACGATTTCCTGTTTTTTAGCTCCGAAAATTAAAGTTGTTTTCCCTCCTTTTTTAGAAGAAATAATCATTTTTTGAATCATTTTATTGTTCCATTCCATTTCAATTTCGAAACCGCCACGTGCACAGATTCCTTTTACGGAACCGCTTTCCCAGGCATCAGGTAAAGCCGGCAATAATCTGATTTCGTTTTCATCAGACTGAATCAGCATTTCGGCTACAGCAGCAGCTCCGCCAAAATTCCCGTCAATTTGAAATGGCGGATGCGCATCGAATAAATTCGGATACGTTCCTCCTCCTCTTCTTGGTTTTTCAGTTTTCTTTCCGTCAGGATCTACATATCGAAGTAATTCACGGTACATTTTATAAGCCCGGTTTCCGTCCCAAAGTCTTGCCCAGAGATTGATTCTCCAGCCTTTTGACCATCCTGTGGTTTCGTCTCCTTTTATTTCCAGCGTTTTTTTAGATGCTTCAGCCAAATCCGGAGTTTTTAAAGGTGTAATATGATTGCCCGGAAACAATCCGAATAAATGCGATTGGTGACGGTGTTTTGGATCTTTATCTTCCCAATCGAAATACCATTCCTGTAAATTGCCTTTTTTACCAATTTGATACGGATGTAGTTTCCCCAGCGTTTTTTCTAGTTTTGCTCTAAAATCTGCATCAATATTAAGCACTTTTGAAGCTTTAATTGTTTTATCAAAACATTCACGGATCATCGCCAAATCGGCTGTTCCTCCATATAGAGTTGCTCCGACAAAACCATCCGCCAGTTTATACTGATTTTCAGGTGAAGTTGATGGCGAAGTAATTAGATTTCCGTTTTTATCGGGCACAAGCCATCCCATACAAAATTCGGCAGCGCCTTTCATTAACGGATAACCTTCAGCTTTTAAATAGTTCTTGTCCTGAGTAAAAATATAATGTTCCCATATATGTGTGCTCAGCCACGCACCCGCCATTGGCCAGCAAGCCCACATCGGTTCTTCTTTTCCAAACTGACCAACCGGATTGGTCATCGCCCAGATATCTGAGTTATGTCCTGCAGCCCAGCCTTTATCAACGCCATAAAAAGTCTTAGCTGTAATTTTTCCGGTTACCGAAAGGTTTTTAATGAAACTCAGCAATGGCAAATGCATTTCTGAAAGATTGGTGTTTTCTGCCAGCCAGTAATTTTCTTCCAGATTAATATTCATCGTGTAATTACTGCTCCAAGGCGGATTTAAATGCGGATTCCAAATTCCTTGTAAATTCGCAGGAACACCCATAGTTCTTGAGGAACTAATGAGCAAATAACGCCCAAAATTGAAATATAAAATTTCGAGATTTTTGTCTTCTTTTCCATCAGCGTAGCGCAATAAACGTTCGTCTGTTGGTAAATCCGGTGCTGTGGTTTTGCCCAAATTTAAATCGACACGATTATAAAATTTTTGATAATCTGAAATGTGGGATTCTTTTAATTTATCGAATGATTTTGCAAATGCTTTGTTCATGTTTTGCAATGCAATTCCAACATCGTCTAAACCTTCGCTTGCTGGATTTTTGTTAAAACCATTAAAACTTGCGGCTACTGAAACATAAATAATGGCTTCTGTAGCGTCTTTTAAGGTTAAGGTTTCTCTTGAACTTGTAATTTTTCCGTCTGTTTTTTTAATTTGGACTAAACCGGTAAATCTTGTTCCTCTGTCTTTTATGCTCAAATATTTTGGCACAACATTATATCCTGCATTTTCATGAATTGGAGCAGAACCTGTCATTACTAAGATATTATTTCTTACTTCGACATTTGACTTTAAAAGGCTTTTTAAATTAATATCAAAATTTAAAGCTCCTTTTTGATCGGCTGTCAATTTGATTATCATGATTTGGTCCGGAGCCGAAACAAAATATTCCCGGGTATATTTTATACCTGCCATTTCGTAACTTACTTTTGAGATGGCATTTGAAATATCCAGTTCACGATGGTAATTTACTGCTTTTCCTTTCTCTGAATTATTGATTTCCAATGTTCCTAAAGGCGCATACTTCTCTGAGTTTTTTCCCTGGATTTTTTTGTTTAGTTCTTCGGCCAGCTTGTAGTTTTCGTTTTTTAACGCTTCTCGAATTGCCGGAATATTTTTGTATGCCTCAGGGTTCATATTGGGGTTTACAGGTTCACCCGACCAAAGCGTGATATCGTTCAAATAAATTTTATCTGAATTGGCTCCGCCAAAAACGGTTGCTCCCATTTTTCCGTTTCCTAAAACGAGGCTCTCTTCAAAATATTCGGCAGGCTGATTATACCATAAAACATGGCTGGATTGCGCCGAAGTGTTTGTGATGTAAAATGTGAGAAGTAGGATGAAAAATGTTTTTTTTATGAGGTTTAAATTCATTTATAAGAGTTTTTGGTTCGAATTATTCAAATGTATTGTCCGCACAGAAAGATTGGATGTTGCAATATAACATGTTTCTGGAGTAATTTACAGTTCAATCCTACCAGTTCCTGAAAATACAGTTGCTGCGTGAGGGATAGGAGCAAACTACCGAAGTAGTGCGGATAGCCCGACCGTACCGAGACAAGAAGGCGTATTTACACAAAGTATATTTGCCTTCTTGTCTCGGTATGGTCACGCCCAAATTATCCGGGTAAAGGTTTATATGTAAAATTCCTAAACGTCACCGAACCTTCTCCAACCGCTGAAAGACCTAACTTAAGGCTCATAAAGCCACTTAGCGCATTATGATTGAATGAGCTTACCTCAGCCGAGTTTTCGATTTTTAGCCAGTCCTTTCCATCGATGCTGTAAAACATATTTACAACCTGTTGCTTTTTTTCCAGACGTAGAAATAAGTGTTTTTTATTCACTCCTTTTACAGTGGGAAACTGCCATACTCTAAGAATTGCCATGATATTTTCTTTATCGAAAGCGATTCCTGTAAATATTTTAGGATCATAAAAAAGAACCAATCCAGCCGATGCATTACCTTCTATTTCAACTTCTACATCAGCCGTGTACGAATGGTCTGAAGGTGTGCATAACAAGGGAGAACTCTGGCCGATACCCGTTCCTTTGCCTTTGATTTTTATTCCGTTTGCAGAAAATGTAGCTCTTCTGGAATCGTATTCATCAAAAAATTGCCATTGCGGATTGAGTTTCGTTCCCGTAAAAGTATTCGAAAGTGTGAAATTACTTTTTATGGTTTCGCCTGCCGGTTTTTTAATTTGATCTTCGGTTTTAATACCGTCTTTCATTTTGTACCAACCGTCTTTTGTCCATTCTACAGGCTGCAAAAGTGTCTGGCGTCCCATGTTGTAATAACCGTTTTCGTAGCCGTGAAAAACCATCCACCAATTTCCTTTAACATCATCAATTAATGTGGCGTGCCCTTTTGACCACCATTTTTCAGAAGCGCTGTTTGTTCTTATAATTGGATTATGAGGCGAATTTTCCCAAGGCCCCAAAGGTGATTTTGACCTTGCCGAAATTACCATGTGACTTGTTGCAGGCCCTGCGGTTCCACCTTCGGCTGTGGTTAAATAATAGTAATCGCCTCTTTTAAAAACCTTTGGCCCTTCCATACAAAAACATTCAATGGACCATTCTGAAGGTATTTTCCAGCCTTCATAAACCTGTTTACTTGCTCCCGAAATTGCCAATCCGTCTTTTGAAAGCGGGACATAACTTCCGTTGCTGAAATACAGGTAACGGTTTCCTTTTTCGTCGGTAAAATGTCCGGGATCGATATTACCGATTTTTAAATCTATCGGATCACTCCATGGACCGTTTATCGAATCTGCCCAAACGACATAATTGGTTTCGTTTGCCGGAAAATAGATGTAAAATTTGTTATTAAGTTTTATCAAATCCGGAGCCCAGACTGCACCTACGCTTTTTTGGAGCGCATGCGTAACGGGTTTCCAGTTGATTAAATCTTTAGAGGTCCAAATTAATAATCCGGGATAATAATTGAATGAAGAGTGTACAATGTAATAATCCTCACCATCACGAATTATCGAAGGATCAGGATAATCGCCTGCAAATATTGGGTTTTGATAAAACCCGTCTTTTACATTGTCCTTTTGCTGCTGCGCATTAATTGTAAGCGAAATGAAACTTATAATTAAGAAAATTGCTTTTTTCATAGTCGTATTATTTGTTGACTTTATAAATTTCATTGGCCGTAATCATTTCCCAATTGTCTGTTCTAAAGGGCGATGCCGGAAATTTTTCTTTATTAAAAAGATTGATTTCAGTATCATCATCTGCCCAGCCGTAGCGAACGGCAAAGGGTTTTTGAACCTGATCGCCCGAAACGATAATTTTGTTGTCTATAATTATCGCTTTCGCAGAATGAAAAACTTTGTCGGCACCGGCGATTTCGAAACCTTTTAACACTGTGTTATTTGGTACCATAAGCCCTGTGCCTACATTATCGAAAGTCAAAATAATCTGATTCCCTTTTATTTCCTGAGATTTATACATTGGTCCGCTAAAAATCTGTTTTTTGCCGTAGACATTATTTAATGCGATTGCTGCCAAACGTAGTCCAACATCTTGCTTGTTGGTTGGGTGAATATCTTTGGCATTACCGATATCGGTTGTAACGACCATTCCTGTGTTTGGTACTTTTAAAGTTTCATATTGTGCTTCTCTGAGTTCTGCCCAACGGCTGCCTTTTTTACTATTGCCTCCAAACTCATCAAAAGTGGACAACTGCACAAAATAAAAAGGGAAGTTCCCCTGATTAAATTTGGTTCGCCAGTCCTCAATCATTAACGGAAATGCTATTTTATACTGACTGGCTCTCCAGACATTCGCTTCACCCTGATACCATAAAACACCCTGAATCGCATACGGAACCAGCGGATTTACCATAGCATTGTATAATAATGAAGGGTAACTGTTTGGCGAAACTGCAAGTTTTACCTGAACAACATTGAATTTCCAAAGTCCTTCAAGAGGTAAATTACTATCCTTCAATTGAATTTTCAAATCGGCAGATTCTCCATAAATTCCGCCGCCGCCACTGTAATCCACAATTCGGACAGCTATTACATTTTTACCTTCTTTTAAAACACCCGCTGGAATTTTATATACTCTTAGTTTCTCCCAAATATTGTTGGTCCCAACCTGAACTCCGTTAATGTATGTTATATCTTCATCATCAACTTTTGCCAGATGTAAAACAGCTTCACTTTTGGCTTGTTCAGCTGTTAAAACAATTGTTTTTCGCATCCAGACAATTCCATCAATATTTCCGATTTGCTGGTTTTCCCAAAGAGAAGGCACTTTTATTTCAGGCCAATTGTTATCATTAAATTCAAATGTTTTAAACTGATCTTCGTTTGCCAGTGTTACATCAAAACCCTGAACCTTTTTAAGATTGCCTAAAAGTGAATTTTTATAACTTTCGAAAATTTCATCCATATTTACGGTTGGAACTTCTGCAATCATCGCTTTAAAGTCATCACTATTCTGAAATGCTTCGTGGCTTGTCCAGGTTTCTACACAGGTTCCTCCCCATGATGTATTGATAATTCCGATTGGAACTTTTAATTCGGCGTATAACTTTTTAGCAAAAAAGAAACCTGCTGCCGTAAAATCGCGAATATTTTCCTTGTTCGAAACTGCCCATTTCCCGGCTTTTAAATCTTCTTTTGGAGTTCCGCTTAAATCCTGTGCCACACCAAACTGACGAATCATCGGATAATTAGCCTGATTCTTTTGAGTTTCAAAATCAGGCAGTTTATACATCTGGAATTCCATGTTGGATTGTCCGCTGCAGATCCATACTTCGCCGACCAAAACGTCTTTGATAACAATTTTGTTTTTTCCTGTAATGGTTAATTCAAAAGGGCCTCCGGCTTTTTCGGCAGCTAGTTTAACCATCCATTTTCCGTTTGTATCAGCCTGTATGGTTTTGGTTTGTTTGTTAAAATGAATTATTACTTTTTCATTCGCATCAGCCCATCCCCAAACCGGAATTTCCTTATTGCGCTGCAACACCATTCCGTCAGAAAACAACAAAGGCATTCTGACATTGGCGCTTGCAAACAAAGAAAAAAACAATATAAAGGTTACTATGTTTTTTTTCATTTTGATTTTTTATAAATCAGATTCTACTTCAAACCATCCATTAAAGCAGTGAGTGCTTTAGTGTCAAAAACGGTATTGTTCGTTCTGTTGATAATTCCAAAACCATTATTATTCATGCTTCCTTCATCCCAGTAAAAAGGTACCAGACCATTCGCCTTTGCTTGTTGCACTACATATTTTAAATAATAAGCACGTGAAGCCAAATGTTTCGTTAGATTATCTCCAGTTAATGAAGAACGTCTAATGGCACCAAATTCTCCTAAAATTACCGGAATTCCTTTGTCTACAAACTGAGTTTTCATCAGTTTAAAATCGGCTGTAACTGCAGATTCCTCTCCCCATGTTGCATTTCTGCCTGTATCGGTTGTAGATTTATAGCCATTCCCCCAATAGTAAAACATTTTTCCCCAGCTTTCGTCCTGAATCAATCCGGCAAATTGCCATGGCGCATAATAATGTACTTCTACCATCATGCGTCCCGCTAATTTATCGGTAGGTAAAGAAGTCATCAATTGGTTTGTTTTTGCAATATCTGTTCCTGGCCCTTGAATGATCAAAGTTCTGTAAGCATTTCTTCCTCCGGTAGAACGCACAGCATCAATAAAAGTCTGATGATAGGATTTAAGTACCGCCATTTGTTCGGCGTTTTCTACATTAGGTTCATTAGCACTTGCAAAAAGTAATAATCCGTTGAACTCTCTAAGACTGGTTGCAATCTGTTCCCAAAAGGCTTTTTGTTTTTCGTTGTTTTCCGCTTGTTTTGCTACTGTAATATTGTTCTCCAGCCATCCGCCGTCCCAATGCACGTTTACAATACAATACATCCCGTTATCATTACAATATTTTACCACTTCCTTAACCCTGTTCATCCAGTCTGCTTTTATTTGAGCAGTTGTCGAATTAGCCAAATATTGGTTCCACGAACATGGTATGCGTACTGCATTGAAACCTTTAGCTTTTACTAAATCTATTAATGCTTTTGTTACTTTTGGATTCCCCCAGGCCGTTTCACCTCCAGTGGCTTCCAAAGTGTTACCGATATTCCATCCTATTTTAATTTTTGATGCAATCGTTTTGGCATCGCTCCCCATACCTGAAGGGTCTGCAGGTAATGGATTTGTATTATAATTGGGTAATTTTGACGTAGAAGCAGCCTGCACAACTGAATTTGTATCTGTAATAATTTTTTGTTCAGGCACATCATTACTGCAGGATAAATTTGCTACTAAAAGCAAACACAGCAAAACTGTTATTTGGCAATCCATAAATGCTTTTTTCATACTATTGAGTTTTTCGGTTAGATATTCAAAATTTTTATTCAATTGGAATCTGCTATTCTTGGTATTCTAAAATGATAAAAAAAGGAATCTGCAGTTAATTTTATCTATCGAAAAACATTTTTTATTTTGAAATTTCAATATATAAAACCAACTGCAGATACTAAAAAAATTTTTATTTCAACCCGTCCTGTAAGCCAGTTAATGCCTGCGAATCGTATACGGTATTATTGCTTCTGTCAAATAAAGACATTGTATTTGTACCTAAATTTCCGGCATCCCAATAGAATGGAACTAATCCGTTTGCTCTGGACTGTTTTACAACATATTTTAGAAAAGCAGCTCTTGATTTTAAGTGCAATGTTAAAGCATCACCTGTCAAATCACGTCTGATTGCACCAAACTCTCCTAAGATTACCGGGATACCTTTATCTACAAACTTCGTTTTCATTGATAAAAAAACTTCATCTACAAAAGCCTCTTCTCCCCAGGTAGGATTATGCGCTGTATCAGTAGTTGAATGATTTCCTGCTCCCCAATAGTAAAACATTTTACCCCAGTCTTCATCTTTAGTCATAAGTGTAAACTGAAACGGATAAAAATGAACCTCAGCCATCATTCTATTCGCAATTTTATCGGTAGGCAAAGTATTCATCAATTTGGCTGTCTTTTCGATATCTGTTGATGGTCCCTGAACAATCAAATTACGATATGCGTTTTTACCTCCAGTTGAGCGAACAGCATCTACAAATGTTTGATGATAGGAAGCTAATACAGCCATTTGAGTTGCATCTTCAACGTTTGGTTCATTAGCACTAGCAAAAAGCAAATGCTCATCAAAATCACGTAAATGAGTTGCTATTTGTTCCCAAAATGCTTTTTGTTTGGCATTGTTTGCTTCTTTTTTGTCTTCGGTACAATTGTTTTCTAACCATCCGCCATCCCAATGGATGTTTACAATTACATACATATCATTATCTACACAATATTGTACCACTTCTTTTACTCTGGCTAACCAAGTATCACTTATTTTTGCTGTTGTCCCATTAGCATATTGATTCCAGGAACACGGAATTCTAATAGCATTAAAACCGTTTGCTTTAACCAGATCAATCAATGCTTTTGTAACTTTTGGATTTCCCCAGGCTGTTTCACTTCCAGTTGCTTCTAAAGTGTTTCCGATATTCCAGCCCAATTTCATTTTAGCGGCCAATTGTACAGCAGTACTGCTCATACCTGTAGCATCTGCTGCAATTGGATTCGTATTATAGCTCGGATATAAACCTGCCTTTCCTGCTTGCGAAACGGTTATTTTTACAGTAGGTACATCACTGGAACTAATCGTAACATCTGCCGTTCTGGTTACAGTACTGGTGTTTTCTAAAACTGAAATCGTAACTGTTGTTCTCCCGGCTACACCTGTACCTGGAGTAAATTTTATCCAGGTCGCATCTGATGTACTCACTGACCAGGCTGTAGTATTTGTGGCTACAATTACATCTGCACTACCGGCTTTACTGTCAAGATCAACTTTATTAATATCAACAGTAAGGGTTTTTACAACAGGATCTGGCTCTTCTTCAGATGTTTCTTTATCTGAACTGCAGGCCCAGAAACTTATACATGATAAACACAGTATTGTGCTTAACAGGTAATTTTTCATTATTTGTTTCATTTATTTGGTTGTTATAGTTAATAAAGTGGTTTTTGTTTTACATTAATACATTATGTCTAATGTGAATTTTATTTAATAGTGATTACAATTTCTTTTTTAATATCTCTTGAAGAATTCCCAAGTCTCAAAGTATATTTCCCAGGTTCTAATTTCCATTTCTTTGTAGCTGTGTCGTAGTAGGTCAATTCTTTTACTTCCAGATTAATTTTTACGGTATTTGTTCCTCCTGCTTTAACATCTGTTTTTTGGAAACCTTTTAATTCCTGCGCTGCACGCTGAACTTTTGAATCAGATTTAGATACATATAGTTGCACTACTTCTTTTCCATCTACTTTTCCAGTATTTTTGACATCAACAGAAACCGTAATTGTTTCCTTTAACGCATAAGAAGTTTTATCTGTTTTAGCATTATCCAAAGTAAAATTGGTATATGACAATCCGTAACCAAAAGGATATAAAGGTTCTATCTTTTTTGTATCAAACCAACGGTATCCTACCAAAATTCCCTCCGCATAATTTACAGCTTTATCACCAGGAAAACTGTTTGTCGCGTGTGCAGGAGAATCCATTAATTTCTTTGGCATAGTCCAGGGTAACTTTCCGGATGGATTTACTTTTCCTAACAGTACATCAGCCAAAGCATTTCCTCCCTCAGAACCATTAAACCAGGTCCAAACGAGAGCTTTTGTTTTTTTGCTTACACCATCAATATCAAAAGGAGCTCCGGCAACCATAACCACAATGGTATTTGGATTAACAGCCAATACTTTTTGAATTAATTCTTCCTGTCCGAAAGGCAATTTTAAATCTCTGCGGTCTGAAGCTTCTGTTTCATAATCACGGTTTGAACCTGCAAAAACCACGGCTACATCTGAATTTTTAGCGGCTTCTATAGCTTCTTGTAATTTTGCCGGGTCTAACTGATCTATTGTTACCGGACCTGTTGAAGTAATGTTACCTAAATTACCTTTGTTTTTTTCTTCGTAACGCTCTAAGTATCCTTCGGCATAATTAATTTTAACCGATGAAGGCAATCTGTTTTTAAGACCTTCAAGAGGTGTAACTTCTCTTTTTGTTTTCACTCCTGCTCCAAATCCGCCCAAAGCATTTTTCTTGGTTGCATTGTTTCCGATTACTGCAATTGATTTAATTCCGTCCAATTTTAATGGCAGGGCATTGTTTTCATTTTTTAATAATACTACTGCTTCTGCTGCAATTTTGTACGCATCCTGATAATGCGCTTCGGTTGCAATGCTACCTTTTGCACGTTCTCCGCCCCCCATTGCTTTTACCTGAAACAAGGTTCGTAAAATACGTTTTACATGCAGGTTAATTTCTGTTTCTGAAACTTCTCCGGTTTTGACTGCTGCAATTAATTTATCTGCTAAGAAAAATTCGTTGAACGGTTTTGGTGTTCCCATTTCAATATCCAGACCATTCTTTAAAGCTTTTCCTGTTGAATGCACCGCTGCCCAGTCTGAAACTACAATCCCCTTAAATCCCCATTCATCACGAAGGATTTTATTCAGCATATAATCATTCTCACACAAATACTCTCCTCTGAATTTGTTATAAGCTCCCATAATACTATAGGCTTTTCCTTCTTTTACAGAAGCTTCAAAAGCCGGAAGATAAATTTCGCGAAGCGTACGCTCGTCAATCTGCACATCTACAAAATCACGGTTAGTCTCCTGATTATTGGCAGCATAATGTTTTACACACGCCATTACATCTTTCTCCTGTAAACCCACTACCAAAGGCACTGCAATTTTTTTATTCAAAAAAGGATCTTCAGACATATACTCGTAAGTTCTTCCCCCAAGCGGCGTTCTTACGATATTGATTGCCGGCGAAAGCAGCATGTCCTTATCTCTCGCACGCAATTCTTCTCCTAAACTAGTTCCGAAAGTATGTGCCATTTCTGCATTCCACGTTGCTGCCAAAGCTCCTCCCGCAGGATAATAAGTTGCAAAATCGTTTGTCCATCCAGCCGGAGCCCAATTGTCTCTCGAAATTTCCTCACGAACTCCCAATGGACCATCCGCCATTTTTAATTCAGGAATACCTAAACGTTTTACACCGGCATTGGCAAACATACTATTCCCGTGGAGCATTCCTATTTTTTCCTCAAGCGTCATTTGAGAAATCAATTTATCAATTTTGGTATCGAATTCTGAAGTCATAGATTTACCTAAATATTGTTTTTGAACAGCAATTGAATTTTGCGCATAATTTTTACCCGAAGTAAAAACCACAAAAGCCATAAATGCTGATAGTCGTAAAATTTTGTTTTTCATAAATCATTTCGTTTTTAGATTTAAAATCCCATCCTCACTAAAATTTTAAAATCGTGGTGTTTAAATTTTATAATTGGTTTTATTTTATGTTCACTGTTGGAATTATAGTTTTATCAGATTAAATAAGACCACATCATTCTCATTTATTTTGAAATCTTTATTATAATTTCCTGATGCATCAATCGTTACTTTTTCTGTTGCGATTACGGCTCCATTATTTTTTTCTTTAAGTGAATTAACCTGCTGTCTGGTTAACTGGGCTGGTTTGCCCATTGCCAGATAATCTGCAAAAACGTCATTTGTTTTATATCCGACTTTATAGATTTCTAATGTATATTTTCCTTTTTGAAGACCCGAAACTTCAACTTTTACTTTTCCTTTTTCTTTCGAAGGTAAATCCTGAACATAATAAGTTTGGTTCCAGACTTTGTCGCCCGGATGGGTATTGGTAAAATCCCAGAATAAAAGCTGAACATCTCCTTTTGAATTTTTAGTTACCCATGAAGCCTTATCCGTATTCTGAAGTTCTGTTTCCCCTAATTTATTCAGGAAATAATACGAGAAATAAGCCGGTTTTTTAATGCCCTGCGTGTTCAATAATCCGAAACCTCCGTGAAAAGGAGTAAATCTTGGACCCGGTTCTTCAAAAATATCGGTAAAAACCCAGTATGACATTGAGTTTGCCGCATTGCCCACCTCTTTCAGTTTCTGAAGAATATAAGCTGCCGAATGATAACTGTCGTGAATTGGGTCTGCAGGTGTGTACGAACTGCTCCATTCTGTATAATGCAATTCCAAATTTGGCTTAGCCGAGTTTGCAATCTGCCTGCGCGAATTGAGTACATCACCGCTTACGCTGGATTCTTCTTTATTTAAAACCGTTCCCGAAGTCCCGAATTCATCCAAATACCCTTGTTTTACTCCGTAAGTATGTGTTGAAATAAAATCCAGAGGCACATTGTTTTTAGCAGCAAATTCAATGGTTTCCGGAACCCAGGCTGCACCGGCTGTTGCAGGACCGCCCACTTTATACGCAGAATTTACTGCTTTTACACCGCGAACTGCATAGTCATATAATTTGAAATATTCCTCCTGAGTACCTGTCCAGAAACCTGGTGACAAATTTGGTTCGTTCCAGACTTCAAAATACCATGTTTTTACTTCTTCGTCTCCATAGCGCTCTTTGAAATGTGCCGTTAGATTCCGAATCAAATCTTCCCATTTTTTATAGTCTTTTGGCGGTGTTACGTTTCCTTTCCACCAGAAAATGGTTTCTTTCCCGCTTGCCAGTGCATTGGGCATAAAACCTAATTCAACAAAGGGTTTCATTTTCAGACTCACAATAAAATCAAATAATACATCTACATATTGGTAATTGTATTCCGGATTCCCTTTTGAATCTTCCCTGTAAACTGCCATATCATCGGTCAGTAAACCGTGAAAGCGGATGTGTTTAAAATCGCATTCCTTTTTCACCATTGCCAGCTGCTGCTGCCAGTCGGCACGGAGCCCTTCATTTGCTCTTCCTGCACCAATGCATTCTTTGAACATGGTGTTTAATTTTCCGGCCGTTTTATTGAAATCTACTTTTATGGTTCGGTCTTGTCCAAACAAATTGACTGAACTAATAAGAACCGCTATTATGAGAAGCTTTTTCATCTAAAAATGTTTTAATTCTTAATGTTAGACGCACTGCTGTGCGTCTCTACACATTACGCCTCTATAGAAAATTAATGAATTACAATTTTTTAAATCTGACAGCACCTCCTCCGGCTCCTCCTAAATTCAGTTTTAGAGAATCTGTAGATTTTACTGTTTTCTTTGAAATGGCTACGGCTTCCGGATTGTGTTTCTGATCTGTTCCTTCGGCATCCACATAAATCTGTGCTTCGTAAGTTGCGTTTGGATCTAAGAATGATAATGAAACATTTACATTTCTTGGATTTTCATTTGTTAAAGTTCCTAAATACCAATCGGCACTGTTTCTGTCCTTTCTTGCTGTTGTGATGTATTCACCAATTTTTCCTTCTAAGATTTTAGTGTCTTCCCAATCGGTCGGAACATCTTTTAAGAATTGTAAAGCTGGTTTTCCTTCGTAATTTTCAGGAAGATCGGCTAACATTTGAATTGGTGAATAAAGCACTACATACAATGCCAATTGCTGACCAACTGTTCCCTGGATTCTTTTTCCCGGATAACCTTGTTTTACCTCAACATCAAAAATTCCAGGCGTGAAATCCATTGGGCCAGAAAGTAATCTTGTGAATGGAATAATGCTCAAATGGTTCGGCGGATTTCCTTCGCTCCAGGCGTTGTATTCCTGTCCGCGTGCTGCTTCTCTCGAAACCATGTTTGGATAGGTTCTTCTTTCTCCTGTATCTTTAATAGATTCGTGGTATAGAACCGCTAAATCATATTGTGCTGCTTTTTCTAAAATGTATCTGAAATAGTTCACCCCAAATTGTCCGAAGTGCATTTGTTTCATATTCAGTTTAGAACCTACGTGACCAATTTTTACCGTGTGGATTCCCAGTTTTTTGTACAAAGCAAAACCTTCGTCAACTTCTTTTAAGTAGTTAATTAAGTTTGAGCCTGTTTCATGGTAACCGATTAATTCGATATTCTTTTTCTTTCCGTATTCAACCACTTTTTCTAAGTCGAAATTATCAGCATTTTTCGTGAAGCTGAACATGTGCATACGGTTCTCGTACCAGCCCGGCGTCCAGCCTTTATTCCAGCCTTCGATTAATAAATGGTGGAAACCTTCTTTTGCGGTAAAATCGATGTATTCTTCAGCGTGTTTTGTAGTGGCACCTTGCTTGTCGCTTTCCCAGAATGTATATTTCCCGATGTGCATGCCCCACCAGATTCCTAAATATTTGTATGGTTTGAAATAGCTGTTTGTATTCTTTAATTTGTCTGGTTCATTCAGATTTAAAACCAAATAAGAAGTAATCAGTTCTCCCGGATTTTCTCCAATCTGAATCGTTCTCCATGATGAAGTAAAGGTATCTTTTACACGGACTTTTACTCCATCAGCCCAAGGCACCAAATCCGATTTTAGTTCGGTTCCTTTATTATTCACCAAAGTCATACTCGCAAAATCAATCAGGTTTGCTTCGTGAAAACTTAAAGCCAATCCGTTTTTACTTTCGATTGTTAATGGTGTTAAAACGGTATCCAATTTACTAACCGGCGCAGCTTCGAAAAGATATTCGTCGCGGTTTTCTCTGTTAGCAGGAATCCACCACGCTTTTCCGTCTTCTTTTAAGTTGAAAGTTGTTTTTTCATCCATGATGAAAATACTGTCTTTTACATTTTGTTTTGGATAAACATATCTAAAAGCCACTCCGTCATCAAAAGCACGAAACTGAATTTGTAACTTTCTTTTGTTTCCTGTTTTTTGCTGTAAATCGACTACCAATTGATTGTAATGATTTCTGATGTTTTTCTTTTCTCCCCAAACTTGTTCCCAAGTTTCGTCAAACGTAGAAGTTTTTGCTCCTTTTATTTCAAAGTTTGAACTTAAGTCTTCGTTTCCTTTCAATACAAATCCCATATTTGATGGAGAAATCACTTCGGTTTTTCCGTGAGAAACTGCGTATTTTGGAGCATTTTTTACCAGCTCAAATTTGATTTTATTTTTTCCGTTTGGCGATGCCAATTCGTAAGCGCTTTTCGTTTTTTGACTGTAGCCTATTGTCATTGAAAACAATACGGCTGGGAGAATTAGATAGTTTTTCATGTTTTTTGGTATTATATTTTTTTGCCGCTGACTTAAAGGATTTTTATTTTTCTCTCGCAGATGTGGCAGATTGAGCTGATTCTAAAAATTAAAAGAATCTGCATGATCTGCTAAATCTGCGAGAGTAATAATCTCTTTAATCTGTGCAATCTGTGGCTATATTCTTTTACCACAAATTCCGCAAATTATCACAAATTCAATTCGTGGTAATTCGTGTAATTCATGGCTAACTTTTTTATTTTGCCCACTCGGTTTTAAAAGTGGTTTTTCCGTTTAATGGATTTGCAACTACATCAAAATTGTTTCCTGTTTTGTTCACTTTTATTTCTTGCACTGCATCACCTTCTGGCAAAAATACTTTGGCTGTTGCCGAAGTGGTTTTGTCGCTTGCATACACTTTCAAAGTCAATTTGCTCCAATCCATATTTTTTGTAGACTGCGCTAAACCGATGTGTGGAATTGCAGTTCCGTCTTTGATTAAAACAATAATTGGCACTTCGCCCGCTTTGATTTTATGCCAGCCCGATTGGTACACTTTTTTAGTTTGATAATCAATCCAAGTTCCTTCCGGAAGATAAACGTCTCTTTCTTCAACCTCTTCAAAAAGCGGTGCAACCAACATACTTGAACCAAATAAATACTGATTATCTACTAACCAAGCTCCCGGGTCGTTTGGATATTCTACAAAAAGCGCACGCATCATTGGTAAACCTTTTTGAGAACTTTCTTTCGCCTGAGCATAGATGTATGGCATTAATTCGTAACGCATATTGTCTGCTTTTCTAAATCCTTCCAAGAAATCTTTGCTGTACAACCAAGGTTCGCGAGGCGGTTCTCCGTGGCTTCTTACGTGAGAAGTCAACATTCCGAAAGGAGTCCATCTTCTGTAAATATTTTCAGGCGATTTAGTTGCGAAACCTCCAACATCATGACTCCAAAAACTGAATCCGCTTAATCCTAAAGAAAGTCCGCCGCGTAATTCTGCCGACATTGCTCCGTTTGTAGTTTCAGAATCTCCTCCCCAATGTAAAGGATAACGCTGTGAGCCTGCCCAAGTACTTCTTGCCCAGATTAAAGTATATCCTTTTTCTTTCTGCGTGATTTCTGCAACCGCTTTGTTGTATCTTAATGGATATAAATTGTGTTCGTAGAAACCGGTTCTACCAGAATGGTAAATTCCGTCTGGCGGAGCTGCTTCTCCAAAATCTACTTTGAAAACCGCAACACCTTCATCAAATAACTTTTTCAATTTTCCTTGGTACCAAGTAATTGTTTCTGGATTTGAGAAATCTAAAACAGCATCTTCGTACGGAAGGTTTCCTTTTCTGTCTCTTACCGCTAAATTTTTATCCATGATTTCAGGGAACAAAGTATTCTTTGGCGTGAAATAAGGCAACTGCCAAAGACAAACCTGGAAACCATCTTTCTTTAAATCAGACATCATTTTTGTCGCGTCTGGAAAACGAGATTTTGCGAACTCATAATTGTTTCTCCAATCTACATCAAACCAGCCTGTATCAAAGTGAATAACATCTGTTGGGATTTTGTATTTACGCAAATCCCTTGCTACTTCTCTTCCTTCTTTTTCAGAGAAATAAGTAATTCTGCTCATCCAAAAACCGAATGACCAAAGCGGTGGCATTGCAGCTTTTCCAGTCAAATTCGTGTATTGGTCTAAAATGTCTTTTGGTTCTCCGATGAAGAAAAACAAATCGGCTTCGTCGTCTCCAATGTACATTTCGTTTGCACTTGAGAAATATTTTCCAAAGTCAACCGTAATTGGTGTTGAATGGTGCATGAAAACACCATAACCGCGGCTGCTCATATAAAACGGAATCGGTTTGTACATCGTTTCATTTTGGATTCCGTTGGCGTCATCCGTCCATAAAACTACTTTTTGCCCGCGTTTGTTGAATTGTGTGAAAGATTCTCCACAACCAAATATTTTTTCGTCTGGTTCTAAACTAAAAGCTGCTCCCATACTTCTAGAATAATCGCTGTTTCTGCGAACGTAAGAAAACGGAAGTGTCGGCGTGTATGTATTTTTAAAATCAGTATCATGAAGCGTGCTTGTCAGCAATTTTCCTTTTTCATCGTAGATTTTTACATGCCAAGGTTTTGTCAAAATTTCAACTTTTCCGTGTTTGCTTGTATAACTGTGACCGCCTTCAATTTTAGCATATTTCCATAATTCTGGGTGATTTGGTGCAACGCCGTCAACCAACATTAAAGATTCCTTCTGCGGATGAAATTGCGGTCCTGAAGTCGTTTTGATTCTAACTGTTCGATCTGAAACAAATTGAATTTCGAATGGCAAAACAGGAGATTCTGCATATTCTGTTGTTGGAAATTCGTTTGCTTTTTCCACATCCGGTTTCATCATCATGTTGTTGAAAGCCTGACGTGTTTTATAATTGTATCTCAGATATTTGATGGTTCCTTTTCCTGTTGCAGGATCAAAAGAAGCCAATTCGTCTGCGAAATAAAAAGTGTTCAGATAGTTCTGAAAATCTTTACTGATATCTATTGGCGCATTTAATACATCTGCATTTTGGATTTGAGCGTTAGCATTTGGAACTGCTAAAAATCCAAACATGACAGCAGAAAATAATGCGGTTAGTTTTGAGTTTTTCATTGGTTAATAATCTAGATGTTAGTTTATCCTAACAGGTTTTTAAAACCTGTTAGGTATTTTATTTATTTAATATCTTAATAAAAATCTATTGATACCTAACAGGTTTTAAAAACCTGTTAGGATAGATCGTAACTTATTATTCTGTTGTAATTACAATTGTAGCTTGTTTTAAGCCATTCGCTTTAGCGGTTAATTCTAATCTTCCAGATTTATCTCCAGACTGAACAATTACCAGACATTTTCCTGCCAGCGCCGTGTGTTTTGATCCTTTAAAAGATTCGTGACTAACCGGATCTCCACTGCTAACTCCTACGATTTTCCCATTTCCTTTTAAAGAGAAGTTGATCGCGTTATTCGCGTTTGGTGCAATCGTTCCTTTATCATCTAAAATGTCAACTGTGATAAATGACAAATCGTTTTTATCGGCTTTGATAGTACTTCTATCTGCAGTCAATTTTAATTGAGATGGATTTCCAGCCGTTTTAATTTCTTTTTCTAAAACCACTTTTCCACCTTTACGAGAAATGGCTTTTAAAGTTCCAGCTTCAAAAGGAATTCGCCACATTACGTGTAAATCGTCTCCTTTTTTGCTTCTTTTTCCAACTGATTTTCCGTTTACGAAAAGTTCCACTTCATCAGCGTTATTATAATATGCCCAAACGTCAACGGTTTGTCCTGGTTTCCAGTTCCAATGTGGGAAAATGTGAAGAACAGTTTTATCTGTCCATTCACTTTGGTACATATAATAAACGTCTTTCGGGAAACCGGCTAAATCGACAATTCCGAAATACGAACTTACCGATGGCCATTCGTACGGAGTTGGTTCTCCGATATAATCGAAACCTGTCCAAACGTACATTCCTGCCAAGAAATCGTATTTTTTAATTACTTTCCAAGTCGCTTCGTGTGTAGAACCCCAAGGCGTTTGTACCTGATCGTAAGCTGAAACCGTATTTCCAGTATTTCCTCCTTCAAATTTTTTATCCCAACTAACTGGCCATTTTTTTATAGTATCTGAAACCGCATCGTAATATCCTCTTGTCTGCAAACCTGAAGTTGTTTCGGTTGCGATAAAAGGTGTATTTGGGAAGTTCTTCAGATGATGTTCGAATGTCTGATGCGCATAATTGTACCCGATTAAATCTAAAACTCCAGATCCAGCAAGCGGATTAATCGAAACATTCTTTTTCTCAAATTGCAAAGTCACGGCATCAATATTCATATTTACTGGCGGATTCATTCCTGCAGTAATTGGTCTTGTTTTATCATATTGGCGTGTAATTGCCGCTAATTCTTTGGCAATTTCGATTCCGGTTTCATTCCATTGTTCCGGAATTTCATTTCCGATACTCCACATAAAAATACTTGAATGATTTCGGTCGCGTAACAATTGATCGATTAAGTCTTGTTTGTGCCATTTGTCCCAATCATTAGCATAATCGTATTTTGTCTTGTTTTGTTTCCACATATCAAAAGCTTCATCCATAACGATGAAACCCATTTTATCACAAAGCTGTAAAAGTTCTGGAGCAGGCGGATTATGAGAAGTTCTAATTCCGTTTACACCCATTTCTTTTAAAATTTCCAACTGACGTTCGATTGCACGTGTGTTGATTGCAGCACCTAACGGACCTAAATCATGGTGCATGCAAACTCCTTTGATTTTTACTTGTTTTCCATTCAGAATGAAACCTTTGTTTAAATCGAATTTAAAATCTCTGATTCCGAAAGTAGTTTTGTATTGGTCAATAATTTTATCATCAAGCGAAATTTCGGTAACTGCTGTGTACAATTCCGGTTTTTCATCTGACCATAAAGCAGGATTTTCAACTTCAGCTGATTGCTTTACAATTTGATTCCCATTTGCATTGATTATTATATCTTGAGTAACCGTTGTTACTTTGTTGTCTTCTTTAAAAATAGTTGTGGTTACTTTAGCTTTTTTATCTTCTGCATATTGATTTTTAATTGTAGTTTCAATATTTACCGAAGCTTTTTCTGCCGTAACTTTTGGAGTTGTAATGTAAGTTCCCCATTGTCCCACATGAAGTTTATCTGTAGTTTCGATCCAGACATTTCTAAAAATTCCCGAACCCGAATACCAGCGTGAATTGGGTTGTTTTGAATTGTCAACCTTAACAATTATTTCGTTGTTTTTGTCTCCGTAATTTAAGTATGGGGTAATTTCATATTGAAAACCAATATATCCGTTTGGACGTTTTCCTAAATAATGTCCGTTTACCCAGACTTCACTGTTTCTGTAAACGCCGTCAAAAGTGATTGACGTTATTTTTGTGCTGTCTTCTGCAGCAACTTTAAATGTTTTTTTGTACCAGCCTAAACCTCCGTTAAGTGATCCTCCGCCATAACCTGCGGGACTTTTTTCATCAAATTTTTCTTCAATGCTCCAATCATGAGGAACATCTAAAGTTCTCCATTTTGTAGAAGCTCCAATAGTATCTTTATCAACAATACTATCATTAAGATGAAAATTCCAGTCTGAATTAAAAGACACTTTTCGGTTTTCAAAATCAGTATTTCTCTCATTGCAGCTAAAAATTGCAAAAAGTCCTAAAATTGTCAATGTCTTTAAAAAATTCAAATGCTTCATGTTACTTTTGGATTCGTTCAAAAAAATAAACATACCGATAATTTTAACTAATTGGGGAGGGTAAATTATTATTTTTCATTTATATATTGTTGTACTTTTTAGTCTTAACCTGATTTGATTTTGTCAAAAAAGTAAAAAATAATAAGACATCCCTAAACACTCTCTTTCAAAAAAATAGTACTAAGATTGTATTTAGAGATGACTTAATTATTTAAAAAAGTGGTTTTAGATTATTAATTACTTAGGACAAAGTGGAAAACCATATACTCACTTTTTACCTCATCACGTTTTCCAAACCAGATGTCAGTAACCACATTACCAGTTTTTGCTGTTTTAACAATTTTCCATTGGTTTTTTGCAGTAGTAGATACACTAGCCCAGGAATTGCCTATCGCAAATGAAGGATTTATTCCGGCAAAAGTGATAATATTTGTTCCATCAGTACTTGTTGTATAAGTACCTGAAGTTGTAGTACCATCGCTTTTTACGGTTTTAACAGTTCCATCATCAGAAAAAGAGATTTTATTTTTCACTACAGTTGCCTGATCTGCTACTGTGTATGCTGCCCAATCCGGATAATCAGTTACAGTGTTCCACGGATTTAAAAATGCACCATTCAAATCAGTCCAGTTAAATGGGCTGTCTTTACTTAATGCCCATGTTTTAGTGGTTGTAGTTGTAGTTGATAATAAATCATCCACGCTTCCGCCATTTAAATCAATTGCAGGATTAGGGTCCGGAGCATCTTTTGGTACCCAGTTGTCGCTATACTCTTTTGATATAAAGTTAAAAACCAATGTTGCTGTAGACTCACAACTATTTTTTCTCATCACACCTACTTGTAATGTGTTTTCAGTCAAAGACATAATTTTCATCGATCTCCAATCTACAACACAGTTTTCATTTTCATTCGGATGTAAAATGGTAGCGTTTGAAGTCGTTAAAGTTTTTGCAGCAGCATCTAAAAAGAATGTTCCTGACTCCTGACCATATGCTGGAGACATCTTATGATCTGTTTTTAAAAATGGACCACCTTCTAAACTAAAAGTCATACTTCCGTAATCCCCTTTAGCCGCAATCCATGTGTTTCCTTTCCACTCCGGAAGCCAATTCCAGCAATCAGTACCATAACAACCATTATCGCCGCCTTCTAACCATGCGTTATCCTTACCATAAAAATACATTGGACCAATAAAGTATTTCGAAACTCCATCAGCATTTAAATCCAAAAGCCAGGTTTTAGATTTTCCAACACCACCTGTAAGTAAATTCCAAAGAGGATCGTTTACATAGTTAAGGTTATCCTTTGTAACTGTAACTGTAACAGGGTCTAATTCAACAATTCCTCCTCCTGTAACTGCTGTGATTTTAATGGTATAATTTCCCTTAAAAGCATATTTCACAGTTTCTGTAGCTTTATTTGATTTCCCTGTAACATAATCCCAGGTTAATACAACGCCTGGGGTTTTATTAGTTAATATTACAGTATTTCCTCCCGGATCTACAGCAAAATCCTGTTTAATTTCATAATCAATATCCGATTTATCAGTCACGGCATCTAAGGAATAGGTGTCTGGTGAACAAGATGACAGTAGAAGTACTAATGTCAAAAATGTTGTAATTACTATTTTAATATTTTTCATTTTCTTTAGTTTTTAGTTAAAATTACCAGCCGGCATTTTGTTTTAAAACATTCCCTGACAATGTAATCTGGGTATTAGGAATTTGCGATAATCCTTTTGTTTCCTGAATTTTGGCAGCCGAAATTGTTTTTGTTCCGGCAACTCCACCGCTTAATAAGGTTGTAGATGATGCTGCAATAGTTAACGACGCTTTATCAATTCCCTGACGCAATAAATCCCAATATCTGATTCCTTCAAGAGCAAATTCTAAATGTCTTTCTTTCATGATATTCTCCTGAGTTGGTGCTAATGAAGTAAAGTTTGCTTTATATGCTCTTCTTCTCACCTCATCAAAATAAGACTGAGCGCTTCCGCTGCCTAATTCTGCCGCCATTAATAAAACGTCTGAGTATCTCAATACAACATAATCCTGAAACTGGCTGATATCCCAAAACGGACTACCCAAAACCATAGGAAGTTCTTTTCCATCCTTGTCAATCATTGGGCAATATTTTTTATTGTAATAACCCGTATATTCCCTTTGGCTGTTAATTTTATCAAATTTTATACTTTCTTCATCGATTCCAATTACAGTCGCTACACGTCTTGTGTCATTAGCATTGTAAGCATCCCATAATTGTGAGTTTACTGTTACTCCCCATCCGTGCGCGTAAGGATAAGATGAGAACTCTCTCATTCCGAACATTACCAGCCAGGCATTACCATCCGTATTTCCGTTGTAATCACTGGTATAAGTGTATTTTATAGAAAAAATGAACTCTTTATTACTCTCACCTGCATATTTATCAACCGAAGCGGCTGGCCATAAAGTAGAAAAATCATCAACCAAACCGTGACCACTTGATGCAATAACATCTTCTAAATGTTTTAAAGCCTGTGCTTTTGTTACCACTCCTGCTAAATCAGTCTTTCCATAATATCCTGTATAATAAAGGTAAACACGTCCTAATAGAGATTTTGCTGCCCATTTCGTAACTCTTCCGTTTGGTACAGAACTATATACCGCATTTGGCAGATTGTCTGCAGCAAAAACTAAATCTTCTGCTATAACTTTATAAACTTCTTCAGGAGCTGCCTGTGGAATATTATCTGTAGAAGGAGCTGTTAACAAAGGTATGTTACCCCACAAACGCACCATTTCAAAATACACATAAGCTCTGATAAATTTGGTTTCAGATTCATACATATTTCTTAAAGCTGTATCTCCTTTCCAGTCAATCTGGTCCATGTTTAACAAGAAAAGATTGCAACGATAAATTGCTCTGTAATAGGCAATCCAATTGTTATTAAGCAAGTCCACATCAGCTGGAGAACGGCTTTTATCAAATTCATCTATTAAGGCATAATTGTAACCATCGGAAGCACCTGTTCCTCCAAAACAATCATCGGACATTACTTCGCTTATTACAGGTACACCCAATCCCGAAGCTCCCGTAGCTACCTGTAAACCATCATAGCAACCTACTAATGCCGCATAAGCATCATCTGTGGTTTTGTAAAAATTTGTATCTGTAAGATTTACCAAAGGTTCTGTTTCTAAACTACAAGAACCCAGTGAGAATAAACTCAAACAGAAAATATATAAATAGGTATTTTTCATTGTTTTATTTATTAAAGTTTAACATTTAACCCCAGCATATAGGTTCTTGGTCTTGGATAATAACCTACGTCCACGCCTGATGCAAATTTTTGGTCATCATTTGAAGAACCAAATCCAATTTCAGGATCCATACCGTCGTATTTCGTAAAAGTGTAAAGATTTAATACTGAGAAGTAAATCCTGAACTGGCTTGCAAAGAATGATTTAGAATGTTTCATTTTAGCTAAATCAAATCCTAAGGTAACCGTATTGATTCTTAAGAAATCACCATCCTGAACATATAAGTCCGAAAATTGAGTGAAGTTTCTGTTGTCTTCTGTTACTCTCGGCATTGAGTTAGAAGATCCTTCACCGTGCCAACGGCTCAGTATTCTGGAAGTATAGTTACCAAAAGCGCCGGATTGGTTTCGGTAAGATTGCACGATTTGGTTTCCGGCTACACCATTCGCCATTAAAGAAAAATCAAAAGCTTTATAATTAGCAGATAAGCTAAATCCATAAGTAAAATCAGGATTAGGGTTTCCTACGCTGGTTTTATCATCAGCATCAATTTTATCATCACCGTTTGTATTTACGTAGATGATATCTCCCGGAGCGGCACCTGGCTGTAATACTACACCGTTTGCCGATTTATAATTATCAATTTGTTCCTGATTTTGGAAAACACCACCCGTTTTATATCCCCAGAAATAACCTAGTGGAAATCCGTTTTCAGCTCTGTAGAATTCTCCTGCATTGTCATAAAGTTCATTACTCAATCCATGAATAATACCATCTGATGTTGGTATCTGACCAACTGTATTTTTATTATAAGCGCCATTTGCACTAACACTATAATTAAAGTCGCCAATTTTATTCTGATAATTAAGACTAAGCTCAACCCCCTTGTTAACAATATCCCCTCCATTCATATAAGGTGCTACTTCAACACCTGCAGTAGCTAAAATTGGAGCTAAAATTAGCCAGTCCTTGTTCGTTTTTTTATAAACATCAAATGTTACACTTAAAGCATTGTTTAAAAATCTGGCATCAAAACCCAGGTTAATCTGCTCTGAAGCTTCCCATTTTAAGTCAGGATTTCCAAATCTGTAAGGATATATTCCCGGCGCAAGTACACCTTCGGTATTACCAAAAATATAATTTGTATTCTTTGATTGCATTAGACCTAAATACTGAAACGACCTAATACTCTGATTCCCAACCTGACCCCAGCTTGCTCTTATTTTAAGGAAGTTTATCGCTTGTGAATCTTTTAAAAATGCTTCATTTGATGCGACCCACCCTGCAGATGCAGATGGGAAGTACCCCCATTGATTTCCTGGTGCAAATTTGGATGAACCATCTGCTCTAAGTGTTCCATTGAAGAAATAAGTGTCTTTATAATTATAGTTTACCCTTCCAAAATAAGACATCAGTCTATTTTCTTCTTTTTTACCTTTAATGGTTATTTTTGCTCCGTCTTTATTAGTCGTATTGTCTATCCAGGCATGTTCTAAATCATTAAAAACAGAGTCCGCATTATTTGCTTCTACAGAAGTTTCTGCATAATTAATATAGGATGTTCCTGCCATAGCTTCTATATGGTGATCGTTGGCAACATTAAATTTATAGCCTAATAAATTATCCCAGGTAATGCTTCTGTTTTTACTCATGTTTTGGTTCACTGTATCATAATTATTATTGGCGTAAACTGATAAGTGATATACAGGCTTGTAAGAATGGCCTTCTGACACATAATAATCCAGTCCCAAAGTGGTCTTAAATGTTAGGTTTTTTATTGGCTCAACCTGTAAATAAACATTTCCTAACAGCTTTTGATTATTACTTTCATTTTGATTATTGTAGTCCATCATTGCATAAGGATTTGAAATACCTGAAAGCCATGGTTCACTATTTTTTGTAGTATCATAATAATTTCCATCGGCATCATACATTGGCAATAACGGAGTAGTCTGGAAAGCGCTTCTTAAAGAGTTGTTGTATTGATTTCCAACTCCAATACCGTTTTTATCCACATAAGCAAAGCTTAAGTTCTGTCCAAAAGTCAGGACATCCTTATATAATTTATGCTCTGAATTGAATCTGAAATTGTAACGCTCATAATTGGATAAATCTGGCCCTCCAACTACTCCTTCCTGTCCTAAATAAGACAATGATGCAGAATAAACTGAAGTTTCGGAACCTCCTGAAGCTCCAAATGAGAAGTTTTTGGTAGCTGCATTATCTGTAAGCATTTTATCCATCCAGTTAGTACCTTTTCCTAAAGTAGCAATCTGAGCATTAGTAAAGTAAGGATTTTTACCAGAGTTTACAGCAGCTTCATTTAAAATAACAGCATATTCTGTAGCGTCTAATAAATCAACTTTTCTGGCTACCGACTGTACTCCATAATACTGATCAAAAGTAATTTGTCCTGGGGAACCCCTTCTGCCTTTTTTAGTAGTTACCAAAATAACCCCGTTTGCAGCTTGTGATCCGTAGATGGCAGACGAAGCAGCATCTTTTAAAACTGAAATAGATTCAATATCAGAATTGTTCAGATATGTAATATCTCCTGTAAGTATACCATCCACCACATAAAGCGGGTTGCTTGCTCCTGTAGTTCCTAAACCTCTGATTACAACATTTAGCTTCTCTCCTGGCTGTCCAGATGTAGAAGTTATCTGAAGTCCGGCTGCCTGCCCCTGAAGCCCCTGAAGTGCATTAATAGTATTGGTTTTAGTAAGATTTTCGCCTGTAACCTGTGTAATAGCAGTCATTACAGCTGTTCTTTTTTGTGTACCATAACCAATAACTACAACTTCTTTAAGATCTGCTGCTTCTGTTTGTAAAGTAACAGTAATCGACTTTTGTGTACCTACTGTTATACGCTGGGTTTTAAATCCCATAAAACTTACAGTTATAACATCACCTGCCTTTGCTTCTACCCTGAAATTCCCATCAAAATCTGTTGATGTTCCTTTTTTTGTTCCTTCAATTGCTACCGTCGCACCGGGAATCCCCATACCATCGTCTGCCGATTTCACATTTCCGCTTACAAATTGGGATTGCTCTTGTGCAAAACCAGACTGCATCGTAAATACGCTAAGCAGCAGCACCAGAAAAAACTGGAGCATTGTCGGTTTAATACAATAATTGCTTTTCATAATCATTAATAATTTGGTTAAATTTTGTTGTTAGTAATTTTTTTTAAGTAAAACGCATTCTGGAATTATCTATTTTTTGATTGGCCACGAAGGGCTGAGGAGCTCCGTTTGCACATATTGCTTTTTCAATTCCTTCGGAAGAATTCTCCTTTTCTAAATTTAGCAATATGTCAAATGATCCGTAAATCTGTTTTTTCTGCAATTACCCTTTGCATGATGCATTCCCGTGATTTTTTTATCAAAAATTGTATTTAAAACGGTTGTTTCCCTGCAAATGAATTATCAGAGTTTCTGAATTAATTTTTACAAAGCCTTTTAGAGTTTTCGTTAATACTTTTCTGTTTTCAATTTGCTTATAGTCAAAAAGAATTTATCTTATGGTTAATTTGACTACAAGTGTAGTGCAATTTTTCTATATTAACAAAATATTGGCACTATTTTTTTTCATTTAAAATAAATACAGATGTATTTTTAATTATTTATCAAAACAATAACAAATAAATAATAGAAAATTATCAATAAATAATCATTTTGAACAATATTTTATTAATGATTTAAAACAATTAGCACGACACACTTATATTATTTTCAATATTTATAACATTTTTATATAATATTCAAAAATATATTGTTTACTAAGCATATATTATTGTTTTTATTTATTTAATTTGTCAAAATTTTAACAACATGGTTAGTAGTTTACACAATAGTATTGCCGCAAAAAATGATTATTCAGCAATGAATGCGGTTACTATTGACTGTGTTATATTTGGTTTTGACAAAGGAAGTCTTGAAGTGCTTTTGGTCCAGCACGCTGAAGGAATAAGCAAAGGGAAATGGGGACTTCCAGGAGGATGGATCAATAAACGGGAAAGTACTGATGATGCTGCTCACAGGTTGCTGAATGAACTGACAGCATTAGACCAAATTTATCTGGAGCAGCTGAAAGCGTTTGGAAATCCGGATCGTTTTCCGCTAAGACGTGTTATTACAATTGGATATTATGCTCTAATCAAAAGAGAAGATTACAATATTAAGGCTGGTTTTACAGCATCTGACGCTAAATGGTATAAGATTAATGAAATTCCGGATTTGATTTATGATCACAATGAAATTCTTGCATACAGCATGAAACATTTGAGAAACCGGGTTCGTCAGGCCCCAATTGGTTTTGAGCTTCTGCCAGAAAAATTTACATTGTTGCAATTAATGCATTTATACGAAGAAATATTAGGTATTGAAATGGACAAATCTAATTTCAGACGAAAAATTCTTCATATGAAATTACTCGTACCCCTTGACGAAAAACAACAGGATGTCTCACACAGAGCAGCTCAGTTGTACAAATTTGATTCAGAAATTTATACAAAACTTACCGAAAAAGGATTTAATTTTGAATTTTAAAAACCAGCTTATAAAAAGCAAACAAAATGGCATTTTTACACACTAGAAAAACTTCCAGAACTGATAACGAAACCGTTTCAGAAATCCAAAAACCGACTATTGACGGAATCACGATTGACTGTGTCATATTTGGTTTTAATAAAGGAAACCTTGAAGTACTTTTGGCACATCATGCTGAAGGAGAAAGTATAGGAAAATGGGGGCTTCTTGGAGGATATTTACAAAAAGAAGAGAGTTCTGATGATGCCGCACAACGAATTTTGTATGAACTTACAAGCCTGGACAATATTTATCTGGAGCAGCTAAAAGCATTCACAGCTCCAAAACGTGTGCCCCGAAGAAGAATCGTTACCATTGGTTATTACACATTGGTAAATCGTGAAGACTATAATGTAAAAGCGGGTCTTACCCTGATGGAAGCGACCTGGCATAAAATAAATGAGTTACCTGAACTGATTTTTGACCATCAGGAAATCCTGCAATTCAGCTTAATGCAACTACGTAACAGAGTAAAACAGGCTCCGATTGGATTCAATCTTTTGCCTGAAAAATTCACTTTATTGCAATTAATGCATCTTTACGAAGAGATACTAGGAATCGAACTGGACAAATCGAATTTCCGCAGAAAAATTCTCCACATGAAATTATTGGTCGCTCTGGAAGAAAAACAACAGGATGTTTCGCACAGGGCAGCAAAACTCTATAAATTTGATCCTGAAATCTACAAAAAACTTACTGAAAAAGGATTCAATTTTGAGTTTTAAGACCCTAATTTAATTTTCAAAATCAACTATCGGGGAACTAGATTCCAGAATCCAAAACTTTGCGCTATCTTTGCGCCTTAATCACATGTGCTAAAGCAATTGCTGCAGTGCAATTTATACCCAAAAAAGACTTAAAACTCAATTAGAGAATTGATATATTAAAATGAAGAAGATACGTAATTTTTGCATCATTGCACACATTGACCATGGTAAAAGCACATTAGCTGACCGATTACTAAGTGCGACACAAACCGTTACTGCCCGTGAAGAAAAAGCACAATTGCTTGACAACATGGATCTGGAACGTGAACGTGGAATTACCATTAAAAGTCACGCCATTCAGATGGAGTACACTTACAAGGGAGAAGAATATATTTTAAATCTAATCGACACTCCCGGTCACGTTGACTTTTCATACGAAGTTTCAAGATCTATCGCAGCCTGCGAAGGTGCTCTTTTGATTGTAGATGCTGCGCAAAGCATTCAGGCACAAACTATTTCCAACTTATATTTAGCTCTTGAGAACGACCTGGAAATTATTCCGGTTTTAAATAAAGTTGATTTACCAAGTGCTAATCCTGAAGAGGTTAGTGATGATATTATCGATTTACTTGGATGTAAATTGGAAGATATTATTCATGCTTCGGGAAAAACAGGTTTTGGTGTTGAGAACATTCTTGCTGCCATTATCGAAAAAATTCCGGCTCCAAAAGGAAATCCGGAAGAACCATTACAAGCTTTGATTTTTGACTCACATTATAATCCGTTTCGTGGAATTGAAGTAATCTTTAGAGTTGTAAACGGCGAAATTAGAAAAGGACAGAAAATTAAGTTCATGGCTACAGGTAATGAGTATTTTGCTGATGAAGTAGGTACTTTGAAATTGAATCAGGTTCCAAAAAATGTGATTTCGACGGGAGATGTTGGGTATTTGATTTCGGGCATTAAAGAAGCAAAAGAGGTAAAAGTGGGTGATACGATTACGGATGCCAAAGCGCCAACTACCAATATGATTACAGGTTTTGAGGATGTAAAACCAATGGTTTTCGCCGGAATTTACCCTGTTGACACGGAAGATTTTGAAGATTTACGTGCATCAATGGAAAAATTACAATTGAACGATGCTTCATTAGTTTTCGCTCCTGAAAGTTCCGCAGCATTAGGTTTCGGTTTCCGTTGCGGATTCTTAGGAATGTTACACATGGAAATTATTCAGGAACGTTTAGAGCGTGAGTTTAACATGACAGTAATTACGACTGTTCCAAACGTTTCGTATTTGGCTTATACTAAAAAAGAACCAGATACTCCTATTATCGTAAACAATCCGAGCGATTTACCTGAGGCTACAAAATTAGACCGGGTAGAAGAACCTTATATCAAAGCAACTATTATTACCAAAGCTGATTTTGTGGGTAATGTGATGAGTTTGTGTATTGAAAAACGTGGACAAATTACCAACCAAACCTATTTGACAACAGAACGTGTTGAATTAAATTTTGACATGCCATTGGCAGAAATTGTATTTGATTTCTATGATAGATTAAAAACAGTTTCAAAAGGATATGCATCGTTTGATTATTCTCCAATTGGAATGAGAGAATCAAAATTGGTTAAAATGGATATTTTGTTAAATGCTAATCAATTAGATGCTCTTTCTGCCTTAATTCACGCTGATAATGCCTATACCATTGGTAAGAAAATGTGTGAAAAATTGCGTGAATTAATTCCGCGTCAGCAATTTGAAATCCCGATTCAGGCTTCAATTGGTGCTAAAATCATTGCTCGTGAAACTATTAAAGCACTTCGTAAAGACGTTACCGCAAAATGTTACGGTGGAGATATTTCGCGTAAGCGTAAACTTCTTGAAAAACAGAAAAAAGGTAAAAAACGTATGCGTCAGGTAGGAAACGTTGAGATTCCGCAGGAGGCGTTTATGGCTGTTTTGAAATTGAATGATTAAATATTAAGTCCTTAGTAATTAGATATAACCCAATGACGAAAGTTGTTGGGTTTTTTTGTTGTTTTTAAAAATACACTGAATATCAAACAGTTAAAACATACATTTTTAACGTAAGATTTATCTTATTTTTAACACCAAAAAAGATTAAATCATTGATTTTTAACACATTTCATCAAACTTAAAATTAATTTTACATTGAAATTTGTATTTTTAATCTTACAACTTTAAAACTGTAAGATTATGAAAACCAAATTATCAATTATTTTAGGCTTATTTACATTTTACTTTGTTAATGCACAACAGGAAGATCAGGTTTATTCTGAAATGAATTCAGCAAAAGGCATCACCTTTGCTCATGGTGATATGTTTATCGAAGGTGCTTTACAAATTTCAACTGGCGGCGATCGTGATTATTATGCTTTTAATCCCAAATTTGGATATTTCCTTAATGACAAATTTGCTGTTGGCGGACAGATTAGTTTTTCAAGTGACAAAGATGAGCTTACTGACACAAAAACTAATATCTTTGGTATTGGCGGATTTGCAAGATACTATTTATTAGAATTGGATAAAAAACGCTTCAAAGCATATGGTGAAGTTGGATTAGGTTATGGCCGAAATAAAGTAGAAGACCCAACAGGATCTGACGACAGCAACAGCCTTACTGCGGATATTAATGTTGGTTTAAACTATTTTATAACCAAAAATATTGCGGTAACTTTTGTACTGGCCAATGTGCTTTCATACAATAGTGTTTCTCCAGAAAATGGCCCGTCTTCAAATACATTTGAATTAAATATCAACCTCTTCGAGAACATCTTTGATCAGCCTAAATTTGGATTACTATATAGATTTTAATCCACTTGTAATAAGCTTGCCCCCAATAACACAAAACTATTGGGGGTTTACTTAAGACATAAGCGTTCCGCATATACCTAACCCAATAATCAGATATAAGGCTCCAATAATAAAACAAACTTTTGCTCCGTTGGGGTGGTTTTTCTTCACTGCAAAACCAATGATTGTCATTAAAATTGGAGGTACAATCATAATCGCTACAAAAAAAGCGACTAAACCACCTAAATTACCTACTTCTAGCGCTGTCATATTCTTTATATGTTAGTTCTTAATTCTTCTAATCTTTCTATTTTATCATCTCTGTAAAACAAATTCATGGTTTCAAAAGGAATTATTTTATTGTCCTTATTCACAATGTGCACACAGGATTTTTTGATCGCTCTTACATCAAAATTGTAGGCATCAATAAACTGCATGATAATGATTCGAAACAAGTTGTCATACCCTAATTCAGGCGCATCAATATTTGGAAGACAACATAAAATCGATTTCAAATTTTCCTGCGCTACTTCTACAGAGTTTCCTGTACTAAACAAGTCTATCATTTTGCCGCGAAGTACCTCATCCTGCTCATAAATGATGGTGTTTTTACTATTATCCAGTAAATCATTTGGATTAATATATCGCGTCAACGGAAAAACTTCGTCTCCTAATTTCAACGCATAACCCATTACTAAAGCGTCAGGATTACAGGGAACAGGAAGTAAATCATCTGAATTAAAAACAGTCGTTTGCTCCAGGATTTTTCTTCTTACTTCTGTTAATGTCATGCGATCGGTTTCTAAGTTAAAGTTTTCCAGTCGGCCTGCAATTTGAGTGGGCTGAAATGTAACACCCCGAACACATTTTTGCTTTAGTGCAAACTCCACAATTTTACCTATTTCATGATCGTTTAATCCTTTTTGAAGCGTAACAACCAAAGTTGTCGACAAGTTAACTTCATTTAGATTTTCTAAAGCCTGTTTTCGTATTTCGCTCAAATCGGCTCCCCGCAATTCTTGCAATACACTATCTTCAAAAGAATCAAACTGAAGATAGATTTCAAAATCCGGAGCATAGCTTTTTAGCCTCTGAACAAATTCTTTGTCTTTTGCAATTTTAATTCCATTTGTGTTTAACATTAAATGCTTTATCGGAAGAGATTTTGCATAATCCAATATTTCAAAAAACTCAGGATGAATGGTTGGTTCACCTCCGCTAATTTGTACTACATCAGGTTCTTTTTCGTTTTTAACAACCGTATCAAGCATTGCTTTTACTTCTTCAAGAGTTCTGTGTCGGCCATAATTAGGCGATGAACCTGCATAACAAGTCGGACATGTCAGATTGCATCGATCTGTAACCTCAACAACTGTCAAGCAGGAATGTTGTTCGTGATCCGGACATAGACCACAATCGTAGGGACAGCCATAATGCGTTTTTGTATTAAAAGTATATGGCATCTCAGAGGGTTTATTATAGTTTCGGATATTTTTGTAGTACGGAATATCGTCTGCGATTAAAACCTTAGAACTCCCATGTTCCGGACATCTTTTAAGCATGTAGACATTCTCATCTTCAAAAACAATTTTAGCATCAATTCTTTTTAAGCATTCTGGGCAAAGACTTAAGGTAAAGTCATAATAAGTATATTTTCTAACTGGCATTTTTTACAAATAAATTTAAAATTGTTTTGTTATAATAGAGCAGACAAATCAAACATAAAATCTGAATCGAACTTATTCCAAAAATCAGGAAATAATTGGGTTTCAGAAATTCTACAAAAAAGCGGAACGCAAAATAGGCAATCATAAAATACTGAAATAATAGTCCGTTTTTTAAATTTCTGGTTTTTAATTTCTGCAGAACAAAAAACAAAATAATCAGAAAAATTAATTCGTATAATGCAATTGGATGTCTGATAATATTGTCGCCAAGATTCATACCCATAAAAAAGGTCGTTTCTTTTCCATAAGTAAACTCATTGGTTCCAGACAAAAAACAGCCTATTCTTCCAATAAAAATTCCCAGAATAACTGGAAAGGTAAATAAATCACCCGATGACTCTTTTTCTCCTATAATCTTTTTCGCAATTTCGACTCCTAATAGTCCGCCAAACAATCCTCCCATAATTGTTTTTGCATTGAAGAGCTCCAAAATTGATGTTGCATCAATAGGGAAGACAGGATTTTCCAGAAAACCCATAATTCTTGAACCCAAAAAAGCTCCAATTGCAGCGCCTAATATAATTGACAATCTATTAGTGGAAACAATGGTATCTACTGTTCTTTTTCTCAAAAAAACATAATATCGATAACCTAAAAAAAATGCCAGATATTCTAAAACTAAATGGATATTAATTTCATACCCAAAAATAACCGGCTCAAAAGGGAGCTTCATTTTTACGCCAAAATTTAGTACTACAATTCTGTAAAGATGCAAAAAAAATGTTTAAATTCATTCTACTTAAAAAGTAAAAGCTGTTCCAAATTGAAACAGCTTTTTTTATTCTACAAAGATTAAACCTTTGTAACTTTGAGCCCCTAACCTTTGAACCAAAAAAAAGAAAAAATGCTCGACGAAACCCCAAAACGATTTGACCGTATTGTTGCCATCCTGATTCAGTTGCAATCTAAAAAAATTGTAAAAGCACAGGAACTGGCGGATCGTTTTGAATGTAGTTTGAGGACTATTTACAGGGATATCAGAACTCTTGAAGCATCCGGCGTTCCTATTTACAGTGAAGCCGGAGTGGGTTATGCTTTGATGGAAGGTTACCGATTGCCTCCTGTTATGTTTACGCGTGAGGAAGTAAGCAGTTTTATTGCAGCCGAAAAACTGATGCAGAAATTTACCGATCCGTCTTTGGGAACGCATTATGCATCGGCAATGTACAAACTGAAAGCCGTTTTGAGAAGTACAGATAAAGATTATCTTTCGAATATTGAATCGCGAGTGGTCATGCAAACCGCTGAACCTTTATTTAATGACAATTCGCCCAATACTTTAGCGGTTCTCTTTGAAGGAATTGCTGAAAAAAAGCAAATTCTGCTGACCTACAAAACGTATGAAAGAAACGAAACTACACAGCGAAATTTAGAGCCCGTGGGGGTTTTTCACGACAATAATAATTGGTATTTTTTAGGCTATTGCCATTTGCGAAAAGATTACAGACAGTTTAGGACTGACAGAATTCAGGGCATTAAAAAAACCGACCTTGATTTCACTATTGAACACGATTCACTGGAAACGTATTTGACAAAAACAGAAACTTGCCCAACCACAAAAGTCCGCATCTTAATCGATAAAAAAATTGCAAGATATCTGTCAACGGAAAGAAAATACCACGGTTTTATTTCCGAAAAAGAAATCGACGGAAAAATAGAAATGACATTTATGTCCCGGGATATTGACAGCGGTTTTCCCAGATGGTTTTTAATGTTTGGAGATCACGCCACAATTCTGGAACCGGAAAGTTTAAAAACACGAACTCTAGAATTACTGGAAATCAACAGACAAAGGCTTTTATAAAAAAACTCCCAAAGAAAATCAGGAGTTTTATTATTGTAACCCGTTGGGTAAAATTAAACAAGTGTAAGGCTGAACGGAGTCAAAGCCCTTTTCAGATAAAAAGCCTTCGACTCCGCTCAGGATGACATCATCTATTAAATTATAAATGATGTTTTTACTCTCAATTCATACATTTCCCAACAGGCCATTTCAGGAATTTATCTTTCCCAGAAAAAAGGCGGTTCGATATTTAAAGCTCTTAAATACACATACGCCTGACCACGATGATGTACTTCATTATCTATAAAATACAAGATATTCTGGATAATCGGAAATTCATACTGCCCAAAAAGATTAAAGGTTTCGCTAAAATCCTCAATCGATAATTGTTCCCAGTACTTATTGATTTCTGCTGTAGCTTCATCCCATTTTTCGAGATATTGTGCTTTAAAAATCAATTTCTCTTCTCCTTCAGTATAAGGCTGGCTGTCGCGGTTTACAATTCCTTTGAGTGCCGGAGCTGCAATAGCCAAAAGTTCATCGACTAATTTTGCGAAAGGTCTCATACCGCCAATTGAAAATTCGAAGAAATCTTTTTCCGGAAACAATTCAATCAAACGACGTGTTAATGCCCTGTGCCCTTGCCAGTGTTTCAATAAATCTTCTGAAGTAATTACTTGTGCTTGTGTTTCTAATGTTTTCATGATTTTTAAAGTTTTAATTTGTTGACATTTCAAAATTATTGAGGGTCGGTGACAACAGTTTGTCAGCAGGAAATAAAAAATAAATATTTTTTTATTTCCTGCTGCAGAGACACACAGTCGTGCGTCTAATTTCTAATGTTATCACAAGGTTTTAGCTGCACGACTGTGCGCCTCTGCTGATTTTAACAAAACCAAAAACTGCAAATCATTTTTTCCGCAATAAATTAACAAAATCATAAAATACTGACAACCATATATTTAAAAAGAAATAATTTCGTAATTTTAAATACCCAAATTTGTAAAATAATGAATTATGAGATCTGCTCTACTTCTGATTTTATTATTTTATTCGGCAATATCTTCATCACAAGGAATCATAGTCGACACTACAACTTTGGCCATACCTGAACTGATCCGAACGGAATTAATGCAGAATGGCTGTTCAAACGAAAGTAACTTCAAATTTTCATCCCGCGGGGGTATCGGTAAATTCACAAACACCAATCCTAATTTCCCAATTTCAAACGGAATCATCATTCGAAACGGAAATGCCAAATATACCGAAGGATCCTATAACGGAATTAATGAAAGCAGTAAACTGAACAATGCTACTGACAGCGATCTGCAGGCTATCAGTGACAGCAACGGACAAGTGGTACCTATTACGGATGTCAGTTTTCTTGAGTTTGATTTTACCCCTTTGTCGAGTAATTTTAGTTTTGATTTTCTTTTTGCATCTAATGAATATGGCGAATTTCAATGTGGGTTCAGTGATGTTTTTGCTTTTATACTGACAGATTTAACAACCGGTGTTTCTACAAATCTAGCCGTTCTGCCGGGCACAACTACACCTGTTTCAGTCAAGAATATTAGAGACCAGCAGTACAATTCGTCCTGTTTATCTGCCAATGCTAATTTGTTTGACCGTTATAATGTGACGAATCCGGCTCTGTCGGCTATTAATATGAGAGGAGAAACCAAAGTTTTAACCGCCTCTTCAAGGGTAATTCCAAACAGAACCTATCGTATAAAACTCGCTATTGGCGATTATAATGACAGTAATTATGATTCGGCAGTTTTTATAAAAGGAGGCAGTTTTATGACCACCATGGATTTAGGTCCCGACAGAACTATCTGTGAAGGTGAAAAAATCACACTTAAATCTGATATTGTAGGCAATTACTCGTATGTCTGGACACTAAATGGAGCTGTAATCCAGAACGAAACGGGTAATTCTTTGACAATAGATAAAGCAGGAACTTATGGAGTTACAGCAACACTTTCAGGCTGTGTCGTTAAAGACGAAGTTGTGATTAAAGATTTAATTATAAAATCTCCTAAAAATCTAACTGCCTGTTATAGCACAAATGGTATTTATCAATATGATTTAACCCAGAATAATCTGGTCGCATTAGGAATTGATCCCGCAAAATATGCTATTTATTATTTTGAGTCTTTAACAGCAGCCAATTCAAACGGACCGATAATACCCGAAAATCAACTGAGTTCCTACACCAGTTCCGGCAATCAGACGATATACATAAAAGCAGTACCAGTTTATGACAAAACTTTCTTTTGTAATAATGTCATTTCATTTAATTTATTGGTAACTGCTCCGATAAATATTGTGAAACCACCAGACTTAAATGTTTGTGACAATATTTCTAAAAAAGTATCTGTTGATTTAACTGTTCAGGAAACTGCCATTCTAAACGGATTAAATCCTTCAGAATATAAAATCAGGTATTACAACAGCGAAACCGATGCTAATAGTGCCAGAAATAACATCCCAGATCCCAAAGCATTCATTACTTCTTTATCACAATCACCTAAAACGATCTGGGTACGCATTGAAAATATTTCGAATACAGGTTGTAACACTACAGTCAATTTTAACATCCTCATTAATCCACTTCCGGCAGTAGATAAGATTCCGGATGTTATTGCGTGCGACAGTTATACATTACCGCCAATTACAAATGGTGAATATAATACTGGTCCAAACGGAACAGGAACTAAACTGAATGCCGGAGATATCATCACCAAAGGAGGCGTTTACTACATTTACAGAGGCCGAAACACAAACAACTGTACCAATGAGACCAGTTTTAATGTAACTCTGATTTACGAAATCACTTTTAAAAAAGAAGCCTGTGGTCAATACATCGTTCCGCGAGTGCCTGCCGGTGGTTTTTTCACCCTCCCGGGAGGACAAGGGGATTCCATTCCTCAGGGAACAGCATTTACAACCAGTCAGACCATTTATTATTACGCAGTTATTAATGGAGCAGTGTGCCGTGACATCGCTGTCCCTTTTACAGTTTATCCTTTACCCGAAATAGATAAACCCGCTAATGTTGTGACTTGCGATTCGTATACACTGCCTCCTTTGACAAACGGAAACTATTTTACATTATCCGGAGGATTAGGCAAAGCCCTAAATGCCGGAGACAAAATAACTTCAAGCCAGAAAATATTTGTTTTTGCAAATGACGGAAGATGCACCAATGAACATTCTTTTCAAATCGACATTATCAATTCTCCGATTTTTGTTCCGGTTTCAGTATGCGGAAAGTTTACTTTACCCCCTGTGGCGATTGGGGGTTATTATGACAGTCCGGGTGGTCAGGGCAAAAATATTCCGGTCGGAACAGTTATTACCAGTTCGCAAACTGTTTATTATTATACTGCTACAACAACATCGCCCAATTGTACCGAAAACCTTAAATACGAAATCACCATAAAACCTTTGCCATTGGTAGATACACCGCCCAACAGACTGGAATGTACCCGTTATGTATTACCTCCATTGGTAAATGGTAACTATTTTACAAAAACCAACGGTGGAGGCACACGACTAAAAGCGGGTGACATCATTACCTCAACTCAAACTATTTATGTATATGCTGTGGGACCGGAATGTACAAACGAACATAGTTTTACTGTCGAAATCAGGCCTCTTCCGCTTGTTGACAGTTTTACAGATGTAGTAACCTGTACCGACTTTAAACTTCCAAAACTGAAAAACGGAAAATATTATACGGCCACAGGAGGTCCTCGAGGCACGGGAACTCAACTTGCCGAAGGAACTGCCATCAACACCACTCAAACCATTTATATTTATAACGAATGGGCCGATTTTACGTCCTGCAGCAATGAAACCTTTTTCAAAGTCAATTACAACGGAATAGATGTTGGTAATTTTAACAACATAAATGTTTGCGACAGTTATACTTTGCCTCCGCTGAAACTGGGAAATTACTACGCACAGCCTGGTGGAAAAGGTCCCGTTATTCCCGCAGGAACCATCTTAAAAACTTCGCAAACCATTTATGTCTACGCCATTGTCGGTACACGTCTGACCTGCGTAAGCGAAAAAAGCTTTACCGTTACTATTTCCCAAACACCCGTACTGGTCAGTATTCCTGATGTTGCTATTTGCGAAAGCTATACTTTGCCTCCGTTGACCGTCGGAAATTATTATAGCGGACCCAACGCAACCGGAACCCAATATACAGCAGGGCAAAAAATAACTGCAAGCCAACAAATGTATATTTACGCATCGGCAGCAACAAACTCTAACTGTTTTGCTCAGGATGATTTTAATATTACCATTTATCCGCTGAAAAGTTTCTCAGTACAAAACGGAATCATTTGTGTCGATTACCAAACAGGCGAATTACAGCATTCGGCACAATTAAATTCCGGAATTAATTCACCCGATTATACTGTTGAGTGGTATTTAAACGAAACCAAAGTGGGCACAGGACCAACTTACACCGCACTTCAGGAAGGAGTTTATACCGTTGTACCTGTCAAAAAAGTGCCTGATGTTGGAAACGACTGCGGTTATAATCCGGCCACAGTTACCGTCGATAAATCCAGCCCGGCCGTCGCAACCGTTACCGTTTCGGATGATTTTGAAGATACTATCGATATCATCGTCAACCTGACAAATGGTTTCGGAACCTATGAATATCAACTGGATGATGGCGATTTTCAAACGAGCAATGTATTTCACGATGTCGATTCGGGAGAACATGCAGTTACGATAAGAGACACAAAAGCCAATTGCGACAATCAGATTTTGTTTGCCAAAGTACTCAAATACCCCAAATTTTTCACTCCAAACAACGATGGTTACAATGACACCTGGAACATTCCCGATCTTGCTTATCAAACCGATGCCGTCATCACCATTTACGACCGCTACGGCAAGTTCCTAAAAACGATCAAGCCTTCCGGTACCGGCTGGGATGGCATTTTCAATGGTAGTCCCTTACCTTCTTCAGATTACTGGTTTCAGGCCACTTATACACAAAACGGAACAATTCAGGTTTTCAAAGCCCATTTTAGCATGAAACGATAATAATTTGGGCGTGCCACCATCCCGGTAAGAGGGCAAACATACTTTACGGTTATTCGCCCTCTTACCGGCAGGCTGTCAGGCTGTACGCGTTACTTCGGTAACCTGCTCCCATCCTTCACGCGGGCAGAAGAACATTTTTGTAAGGTTGAGATTATTATTTTTCTATATTTGGAGAAAAGTAAAAACTTCGTATATGCATCTATTTTAAGTAGCTTTGTCGCTATTTTGTAGCGGGTATATATGAGTTAGCAGATATTTTAACAACTAATGACCGAAAAGTAACTAATTATGGCAAGTGGATTTATTATACTAAAGGACGGAAGATGTTTTGGTCGCAGATGGACAGGGTATGACGAAATTTTGAAAATTGCAATTAAAGAATTGTATTTACTCGAAAATGAAAATGAGTTGGCTAAATGGCTTGAAACTCAAATACCAGATTTAGATGACGAAAGCGGAGAATGTGGATGGGGTTTTTATAAACCTAGCACAGATGAATTTCTAAATCGACATTTAGACATAAGGAGCTTCACGACAGATAATCAAGAACTTTTTATAAAAGCAATTCATAACGGTCGTGAAAAGTTATTAGAATTTCAAGATGATTACTCTCCACTAAATATTGATTATTTCGAAATATTTTATAAAATGGTGACCTTATGTGAAGATGGAGAACCAGCTTTAGAATTTTCTGATTGGGGAACTATCCAACCTTGTAATGAAAAAAATGGACCTGGATGGGAATAAAAAAACATCTGCTAACAGCTAGTAAGCACAAGTTGGGTTTTGGTGACAATTAAAAATCTGTTTTGTATTTGCAAAATTTGTGTTTAATGTAAATAAATCTCATTTTTAATCCCAACCTGCGCCTACTAGCAGACCGTTGGCAGATAGCTTAAAAAAAAACGACACCTAGAATAAAACTAAACAACTATGAAAAAATTAATTTTAATTGTAATAGTCCTTTTAATTGGGCAAAATCTTGCAAATGCACATACTTGTGAAAATGAAACTGTAAAATGTCCAATAGATGGAAAAGACGTAACATTTTGTGTGACGATGAGTATGACAACTTTTGGTTCTTTTAAAGATTTTCAGAAGCAAGGTGCAATTGGAGAACATTACGAAGAGTTGATAAACACTTGTCCAAAATGTCATTTTTCAGGTTATATTGATGACTTCAAAGAAAGAATAAGTGAAGAAGACAAAATTAAAATTAAAGAATATCTAACAAAATTTGATAAAATAAAAATTGATGATGCAAGACAATGTTTAATTGCAGGCGAAATCAAGGAATTTCAAAAAAAATCAAACAAAGAAATTGCCTTTTGCTATGTTACAGGTTCATATTTATTACGTGAAAATGGTAAACAAATTGAATTTAGAAAAGAACTCCAATCAAAAGCAAAAGATAATTTAATTTCTGCTTTAGACAAAAATGAATATGATGACAAAACAGTAATTGCAAACATTAATTATTTAGTTGCTGAAATGGAAAGAAGAATTGGAAATTTTGATGAAGCAATTAAATATTATGATTTAGCAATTAACGATCCAAATAAAAAAGATTGGGTTGAAGAAGTTGCAAAAGAACAAAAAGAACTAGCAATAAAAAAAGACGAAAATAATAAGATATAAAAAAGCCATCTACCAACAGCCACTACAACGGATTTGGGCATTTGGCTTAATGGAAAGATGGTTTTGTATTTGGAATGATTTGGAAATCCGAAAATAGGGCTTAATTTAATCCCAAACCCGGTAGTGCCAAGACGTCAGTCTGTGAAAAAACTAAAATCTGCCTCTTGAGAATCCCATATTTGAGATTTTTCACAGATAGCTCTCCGAATACTTTCTAAATTTGGACAAGTTTTTTCACATACTGACGTTAGTGGCAACCTTCTGACGACGAAACCTCTAAACAACAAATTAAAGCCGAAAATGAACGACATAGAACTTAATCTTTTCGCTTATACTGATAAAATACAAAGAGGAAGTCTTTTGAATCTTCACGATGAAAAAGTAAAAGCAGAAGATTTCTTTTTGAGGATTTTCAATAAAGTTTATGGTTTTGAAGAGTTAATCAATTTAAACTACGAAAAATTAAACTCAAAAGGAATCGACTTGTATGATTCAAAAGAAAAAATTGGAATTCAAATTACTGCAATCCAAAGTAATGAGAAAACCAAAATTAATGATACAAAAACACTAACCCTAAATAATTGGAAAATTAAAGGATTAAAAAAACTTTGGGTATTCTTTATAATTGAAACAAAATATCTGAAAGATATTGACACATCAATTGTTGAAGAAATTGACGGAGTAAAAATTCACATTAAAACAATTAAAAATCTTATTGGTGATATAAGTAAATTAGACAAAGAAAAAAGGATTGAAATCTCTGAATTGATTAAACAAGAAGTAAGTGAAGAGTTTTATGGTTTGTCAAAATTAGTACTTTTTAAAGAAATTGGAAAAAACCAAAAATTTGATAGTACAAATTATTTCAATAAAGAAGAATTAATATATTTCAGTAAAAAAGAACAACTTAAGATTGATAATTTAGCTTACAATTTTACTCATAACATCACAGACCAATTTTGTGTTTTAGGAAACCCTTGCAGTGGAAAAACTACAATTGCTTATGCAATTATTCAAAAAATAAAAAACAAAAGAATCTTTTATTTAAATCTTACAGAACCAATTTTTGATGAATCAAAAGTCCTTGAAGAATTAATTCAAATATCTCATTGTCATTCATTGATAATATTAGACAACATTCACGACAATATTAAGTCGTTTTTAAAAATTAAAGAAAGATTATCAAAACATAAATGGATAAAATGTCTTTTTCTTTCAAGATACTACAAGACTTTTGATGAATTTGATGAAAATAGCATTTATGATAAAATTGAAGGAATCAAATATTATAGAATAGATTTAAATGAAGATTTAGAAGAAAAAATTTCAGGAATAATTTCAAAAAAAATTGATTCGTTAAAAAATCAATATTCAGAAATAAATTGGTACAAAGGAAATTTTCTTGATATTTTAAAAAACACAAGTAGTAATCTATTAAAGTTAAATATTGCATTAAGAGTTTGGGAAAAGAAGAATCGAATATCAAACAATTTAACTTTTGATAAAATTAATCAAAATATTATTCTTCAATATTTTTATGAGGAACACAATCTTAATGAAGTTGAGAGTGATTCTCTTTATACTTATTGTATTTTATATAAAAATGATATTCCATTTATCTTGTTAAAAGGTCAAAAAAGTATTGATGAAAAACTAAAAGAAAAAGGAATAATTTTAAAATACTCATCAAGTGATTATCATTATTTCCCCCATAAAGAATATGCAAAATTAATATTTGATTCTATTTCATACGTAAATGAGAATGTTGATTTGGCAAAAAAATCAGAATTAATAATCAATTATATATCAAAATTTAATAGACAAGAATACTCATTAAATATTCATCTTATACTTAATAAATTCATTAATTCAGAAATTTTAGAAGAAACAGAAATTCTAATAAACATTTTAGAAAATGAAAAAATAGAGCACATAATAATAGAATCATTTTCAACAAACATTAAAGAATTTGAAGTAAATTCTTTAATTACAATTCTATTTAAACTTTGTACTCGAATTGATAAAATAAAATTATCAAAATATTACAATTTAATTATAACATATCTAAATAAAAACAAACTTAATTTATTTCTATTTCAGGATTATATGAATTATTCTAATCTAATACAGATTTCAGAATTATTATCAATAGAATTACCATTTGAAAAAATAATAAATGTATTATACGAAAATGAAATTGTAAAAACCAATTCTATTGTAGAATTGACAATGAGAATAAGTAAACAAAGTAGAAAACCCGAAACAGTTTATAAAATTCTTAATTCTTTACACTTTCCTGAATGGCTAGAAAAAATCAACAAACTCCCTGGTTTTTCAAACATAACAAATTCACTTTCGGAATTAAATACTTCAAGTGAAACAAAAAAACTTGTTTATGGACTAATCCGAAAAATGGATTGGAATAAACTAATCGAGAAAGCTAAAAAGCAAAAAATAGATCAAATTGCAAAATCTTTAAGAGAACTTCAAAAAATTGACATTTCTGTAGGTACAAATTCTTGCACATTTATTTTTAATGAGCTTATTGAAAACAATACAATAAATCAAAAATTATTAGATTCTTCTTTATCTGAATATTCAAAAGCATTATCTGATTTATCAAACATAAATTCTGAATCAGTCAAAATGTTTTTATCAAATGACTTAAAAAATGGAATTTTAAAAATCAAATTGCTAAATGAATGTAGTTTATCAAATTTTAGAGCAAGGGTTTTAGAATTAAAACGTCTTTCAAATGAACCAAAAGAATTTATTTCAATTATTAGTGAAGTAACCAATAAAAATGAATTCATAACAAAAATTGAAACCGAAAAAGATATTAATTCGCTTCTTTCATTTTATGAATTTGCAAAAGAAAATTTAAATATTAAAAATTCTCAAACAATTCAGATTACAAAAAAAGCAATTGATGAAATTGATTCGAGTAGCTCAATTATCGAATTAATAAGAAATCCAAAAATATTAAAAATTAAAGGTTTTGATAAAAATATTATTTTATCAATTACTCCAGAAGAAATTGATGACTATATAAAATCAAAGAAAATTACATATTTAGAAGATATATTTAGAGTAATTTCAAATTTTAATATTGATAAATCGATTAGTCTTTTTAGTCAACTTAAAAATGAATATTTAATAGCTTCGCTATTAAATATCGATTTAAATATGTCTCAATCACTTGAAGTTTTATATAGATTAAAGAATAAAGTCGATAAAAATAACAAACAGAACTGCAATGAAAAAGTTAACTATTTACTTGATGAATATCTAAAAAAATACACAAATATTGAAAAGCGTTATAATAAACTAACAATCAGTGATTTTTTAAAATCATTTTATTTTAGTTATTCAATAAATCCAGAAATTACTGAAAAACATTGCAAAAATGATTTATTAAACAAATTGCAAAAAAACAATCATAAAGGTTTTCAAATCGGTCCATTGTTTCAAGCTATAAAACGTATTTCTGAAACAACTAATGGAAAATATGACATTGAATTACTAACATTTTTAAACAATAATAATGACAATTTTATAATCACAATTCAAAACGAAGATGTTCTAAAATCACTTTCAGGCTTATTCGAATTACACAAAAGTAAATTCAAAATATACGCAGACGAATTATTATTCAACTGTAGAAAATCAATTATTCTAAAATCAAATCAAAGGAGAAATGACAAAATATTTAAAGATAAAATTATTCCTGATTTAGAAAAAATTGGATTTGATAAAGCAAAAGTAATTTTAAAAGAATTGAAAAATAGAGTTTCGTAAAAAATAAAAGCAGCCACTAACACACTTAGCCGTTTGACGAGATTGGGGTTTTAGGCTGAATTTAAAGATGGTTTTGCATTTGAAAAATTTATGCTTAACCGAAAAACTATCCCTACATAAATTAAAAGATAATTTGTAGCGTTTGTAACGCGGTTATTAACTCAAAAGTCCCTTAAAGATTTTATGCAATTATTTAAATAGCCGCATTACAAACGAGCAACAGATTTAAAGTCTCGTCAAAGGAGAACACTCACACAAACCAATATTTTAATTCATTCGAAGAAATGTTATTTAGAGAAGCAAAAATAGAAGACATCAGGCAGATTCAAGTGGTTAGAAACGCTGTAAAAGAAAATATCTTGTCAAATCCCGATTTGGTAAGTGATAAAGATTGTGAAGAGTTTCTGTTTGATCGGGGAAAAGGCTGGGTTTGCGAGATTGAAAATCAAATAGTCGGATTTGCTATTGCCGATTTAAAAGAAAATAATATCTGGGCTCTTTTTCTAAAACGTGAATTTGAGGGTAAAGGAATTGCTGCAAAACTTCAAAGCATTATGCTTGATTGGTATTTCGCAAACGGAAAAGACTACGTTTGGCTCGGAACTTCACCAAATACAAGGGCTGAAAAATTTTATTTAAAGTCTGGCTGGACAAAAAACGGAATGCATGGAACCAAGGAAATCAAATTTGAAATGACAAAAGATTCCTGGGAAAACATAAAGCTTCGCTGACAAGTATCCTCTATTTGTGCGTCCTGCCATAATGGAAAAGAAACAGTCAATAAATTACCCCCTAACAGTTCCAAATCAATATAAACACCTATGAGAATCATTGATAACAAACAAACCTGGAAAGGATTTTTTACATACTTACACGGCTATGAAATTATAGATACTTATGTAAAAGTAGCATTTCAAATGGATTTGACTTTTAACGGTAATTCATTTACAGGAACATCAACCGATTCAGAATCTGAAAATATTTTCTCAGAACCCATAATGGTAAAAGGATTTATTGAAAACGACATAATTAGCTTTGTCATAAACTATCCTTATCACTATTATAAAGACGAAGATGGAAATATTAAGTTCGATAAAAACGTGCAACATCCTACTATAGAATATTTTGGTTATTATGATAAAAGCGAAAACAAATATTCAGGAACCTGGGAAATGATCATTTTTGAAGAGAAAATTTCTGAAGATGAATATATAGAGGAAATCGCAAATGGAGAGTTTGAAATTTACAGAGACAAATAAAAACTGGAAAATTTTCTCACTCTAAAAAAGTTTCACTCATCTACAAATAATCCTAAAATAGATTCAAAGTTATTTTTAGATATCACCAAAAAAAGTAAAATGTATTTCAATTACTTCACTTACATTTTAATTTTTAACCAGAGTTCAGTGAACTTCAAGCCGGATATTTCTGCTTCAAATCAATAATCCAACTTCGTTTATAGTTATTCCACCCTCAACTTTGTACCTTTGCAGCTTACAAACTTTGGAACTTTAGAAAAATGATCGAAGATAAAAATCCGCAACGTACCAGTATAGCGCAATTAGGTGAATTTGGCCTTATTGAGCATTTAACCAAAAATTTTGATGTCACTCAGGAATCGACCTTAAAGAGCATTGGCGATGATGCTGCTGTTCTTGATTTTAAGGATAAAAAAGTAGTTGTTTCTACCGATTTACTGATAGAAGGCGTACATTTTGACCTGGCTTATATGCCGTTAAAACATTTAGGCTACAAGTCGGTAGTGGTAAATGTTTCTGACATTTGCGCTATGAATGCCAAACCAACCCAAATAACGGTTTCTGTAGCCGTTTCTAATCGTTTCCCACTCGAAGCCTTAGAAGAATTATTTGAAGGAATTACACACGCTGCAAAAGAGTATAAAGTAGATGTGATTGGCGGTGACACGACCTCATCTCAAAAAGGATTAATTATCAGTATCACGGCAATTGGCGAAGCCGATGCAGAGGAAATCGTGTACAGAAACGGAGCCAAACAAACCGATTTATTGGTCGTAACCGGAGATATTGGCGCGGCTTACATGGGATTACAGGTTTTGGAACGCGAAAAACAGGTTTTTCAGGTAAATCCAAACAACCAGCCTGATCTGGACCCTTACACCTATTTGGTCGAAAGACAATTAAAACCGGAAGCCCGCAAAGATGTTCGTACGCTTTTGCATGCCCTTGAAATAAAACCAACTTCGATGATTGACATTTCTGACGGATTATCTTCAGAAATTATTCATTTGTGTAAGCAATCAAAAGTGGGCTGTAATCTGTACGAAGACAAACTGCCATTGGATCCTCAGTTTATTTCGACCTGCGAAGAATTTAATATCGACAGTACAACCGTTGCGATTAACGGTGGTGAAGATTATGAACTTTTATTCACAATCGATATTAATGATTTTGACAAAATAAAAGGAAATCCAAACTTCTCTGTAATTGGTCACATGACTCAGGAAAGCGAAGGAATTCATCTGGTGACAAGAGCGAATACTAAAATTGCTTTAAAAGCCAGAGGCTGGGATGCGCTGAGTGAATAAATTTTTAAAAAATCAAATAAAAAAATTCCAAATTCCAATTTGAAAATGTCATTGGAATTTGGAATTTTTATTTTGTAATTTCATTTAGAAAAGTCCCTTGCTTTTGGCTTCTTTTACCAAATCATCATCAGAATCATTTTTTATTTTGAGCAGTTCTTTAAGTCCTTTTTTTCGCCTATTAATTGCGTTTATAGAAATAGGAATATAATGTGGCATTTCTTCTTCTGAGGTTCCTTTAGACAAATGAAATAAAATCTGTTTGTCAAATTCATCGATTTCAATTGAATTATGAGGCGACTGGTTCAGCATTTTCTGAACCGAATGACTGTAATATTTATCACTTTTTAACACTTTATCAAAAGCCAGAAGGAGTTCATCAAAGGTAAGGTCGTTCTTGATAATCAGACCGTTTGGGTTTATGGTCCGAATAATTGTTTTTATTTTTAATAATTCGGTATACATCGTGAGCAGAATAATTTTGCAGTGAGGCATGTATTCCGAAATCAACTTGGCCAGATCTTCTCCCGAAAAAATTTCTTTTTCATCATAAGCCGGCATGCTAATATCTAAAAAAGCAATATCAAAAGGTACCGTTTCGGGATCTGTAATAATTTCATAAGCAGACTTACAATCTTTTGCCTGAGAAATCAAAAACTCATGGGTGTCAGGATTATAACGCGTAATTGCATTTTTATACCCTTCAATAATAAACGGATGGTCGTCTACTATGAGAATCCTGTTTATTTTTTTAAGCGTTGAATCAGCTTTCATTATGAATTTTATTTATTTTTTGATCAATTGGTATCTTTATTACAATAGAAGTCCCTTCCCCTTTCGCCGAATGTATCTCTACATTCCCGTTACATTCTGCGGTTCTGTACACAATATTTTGCAGCCCAATCCCCTTTTTTGTTTTGTGTGTATTAAATCCGACACCATCATCTGATATTAGTACTGCCAGATAATTGATTTCGTTTTTAAACTCAACATTAATTGTTTTTGCCTGCGCATATTTATTTACGTTTTGAAGCGCTTCCTGAATTATCCTGTATAAATTAATCTTTACAACATTGCTTACCAGATCCCATTTTATATTGGAATCTATATTATAAATTAGCTTCGTATTAAATGTATTCGTCTGGTTTTGAAACAACTTTTCTAAAATCGCTACAAAATTGTTCATCAGTCCCGATTTTTCTTTGTTCAAATCATGCGAAATCTCACGTATATCCTGTTCAATCTCTTTCAGCTCAAGCAAATATTTTTTCCTTTTGTCATTTGCTGTTTCTTCATCTAACTTATCAAGACTATCTAAACTGATCCTGACACCAAACATTCTTCCCAAAACACCATCGTGCAAATCCTGTGCGACTTTTTTCTTTTCACGAATTCGCATCGTTTCAATTGCATTTTGCTGAGAAATCATCAGATTGTAAATATCCTCATTGGCAACCTGCTGCTGCTGTTTGAAAAGCAGTTCTCTGTTTTTCGCCTGCTGCGTTTTATAAATATAAAAGAACAAAACAATGAGAGAAAATATACTAAAAACATAAACTAACGTCCTGTTCTGTATCTCTAAACTCGAATTTTCGTTTTTTATTTCATTTGTTTCATATTCTATTCGGGTAAATTTATCCCCCATCTTACGTTCTGCCTTTTGTAGACTGTCATTAAGATGAATATAGTCTTCGGAATATTTTGAAGCTTTTTCAGGCTGTATTAAAGACAACTGCTTCAAAGCAACCAAAACATTTCGAAAATTCTTCGTTCGTTTTGAAACCAAAAGTGCCTGATTTGAATAATGAATTGCCTTAGCGGTGTCTTTCTTAACAGCATAATATTCGGATAAATGCATTTTACTGGCTGTTATACCTGCAGTCAACTGAAGACTGTCTCTTATTTTGAGAGCCTTATAAAACAAGTCAGGAAGTTCTTCATTCTGGTTTAGTTTGAATCTCGAATAAGCTAAATTATCCAGCAAAATGGCATATAGCTCAGGCTTTTGGTTGTAAAGGTTTTTCTCTTCCAGCCCTTTTTTAAAGTAAAAATTGGCTTTTTTATAATCATTAAGATTCTGATAAACAAAACCGATATTATTCAACGAAGTCGCCTTCGACTGAAATTCAGCAGGAATCAGGTTATTATCAATACTGGCGATTGCTTTATTATGAAATTCTATGGCTTTTTCATAATCACCCAATTCATTATATATTACTCCAAGTAAATTATATGCTTCATATAAAATATCATTATTGTTCTTACCTTTAATAACTCTAAGAGCATTAAAAACAGCCTTTTCACTCCCATAAAAATCCCCTTCATTAAATTGAAGCAAAGCTTTACTGAGTCTTGTCTTGGCTAAATTATAGAACGAATTAGAGTCGGTATAAATTTTTTCCGCCTTAAAATAGTATAAAAATGCACTATCTGAAATTGCCTGAGAACTGTAATAATCTCCCAGATAAGTGTAAGCCTTTGACATTGAAACAGAATCATTTGCTTTTTGTGCCTTCTCCAGAATAATCTTAACCGTCTTATTGTATTCATTCCAGTCACGCATATTAAAATAACGGTTGGCAACTTTGAAAAGGTTCACCCTTTTGAGAGAATCTTCAGGTTGGCTCATAATAACTTCAAAAGCCTTTCGGGTGTATTTTTTTTTTATTTCTACAGGCAATTTGTATTCATTGGCAAGTGATAAATACAAATTAAGGCTGTCTTTGGATCTGCGAGACACATGAGTTTCCTCATTTTGCCTGTTACAACCAATAAAAAAAATAAGTAATATCAGGTAGTATTTTTTCAACTTTGTCTGTATTGTTTACTCAAAAATACAAAACTATCCATTAGCCTTAAACAAAAAAGCCGTCTAAATTAGACGGCCTTTGATATATTTGAATGAATTAGAAGCAATTAATCCACTTTTCTGCTTTGTCCTACTGACTGATTTCCATCAATACTTACTTTTTGATTTGATAAGTCAGAACCCATCATATCCACTTTTCTGCTTTGTCCTACTGACTGATTTCCATCAATACCGATTGTTGTATTGTTTATGATAATATCATTAGTAGTTGTTGCAGATGTATTAAAAGAAGTTAATACCATTACGAAAGAGAATAATCCTGTTGTTAAAGCTAATTTTTTCATGACTGTTGAGTTTTATATTGTTATACTTTTTTACATTTTCTGATTCCGTTTCGTTCGGAATTCTTTTGTAAAACTAATACAGTAAAGCTCAACAATCGCCTTAAAAAAAGGCATTTATGGTCAATGCTACCCGTTCATGAGTGAATAGATAGCAAATCAGGGCAGATGGTTTTATTTTAAGTTTCTATGTAATTTTCATTCGCAAATTCACTAATAATGAAATCAACATTTGCTTTATAAGACTTTGAAAAAGGCAGTTTTATAGTTGTTTTTTTAATATAACATAACGAATTTCCGGTATGAATTCTCGAAATATAATTCCGGTTTACTATATAACTGTTATGTATCCTGATAAAAGGATTTGATAAAACTGTTTCAAAATGTTTCAGTGTTTTAAAAGCAGTAATCATTTCTCCGCTTTTCAAATGAATATCAGTCGAGTTGTTGTCGGCCTGAAAATAACAGATTTCATTTGAATCAATATAACGATGATCTCCATATGATTTTACGCATAAGATGAAAGATTTACGGTTTTTATTGATTTGGATACCTTCTTCCATGCTTTGTTTTTCTTTTGGCTTCAGTTTCTGAACCAGGAGTACCTCATCTTCGTTATATAATTTATTCAGCTTATGGATTAATTTTACAAAATCTATAGCTGATAATGGTTTAAGAAAATAATCATTTACTTCATACTGAATACAATCAAACGCTAAATCCTTACTTTTTGTTGTTACAATAATTTTTGGCAGTTCTTTTAAATACATTAATAAGCCATTAATTAAGGTCAGACCAAGCCCACTGGCTTTGTCTTTGGGATCAATTTCTAAAAAAACCAAATCAGGTATATGTTTCAGGATCAGGTTTAGTCCATCGTTATAGTTATTGGCAGAAGCTATAAAATTCAGCTCTGAAAACTCATTTGCGATCTTCCTGATTCGCTCAACACTTTCCGGATCATCATCTAAAATAATGTAGGTGTAATTCATTTTTTTTTTGTGGAATTAAATTTTGGGGTTAATCTATTAATTCTGGAAAGTATTTTCTGTAAAAGAAAACATCTAAAGTTATAAAAAATATTGAAACGTATAACCTACATTTATAAAAAACAACCGGATGCATTATATAAAAAAATCCCAAACTCCTATTCGGAATTTGAGATTTAATATATTGGAAAATTAAAATTTTACATTTTCATCAGCCAGTTTTTCATCGAAACTTCATTTTCGATAATAGCTCTTAATTCAGTAATTTTTACACGATCCTGTTTCATTGTATCTCTGTGACGAATTGTTACCGTCTCGTCTTCAAGAGTCTGATGATCTACCGTAATACAGAAAGGCGTTCCCAAAGCATCTTGTCTTCTGTAACGGCGTCCTACTGCATCTTTTTCGTCATAAGCTACGTTGAAATCCCATTTCAAATCTTCGATGATTTTTCTTGAGATTTCAGGTAATCCGTCTTTTTTAACCAATGGAAGAACCGCTGCTTTTGTTGGTGCTAAAACTGCTGGCAATTTCAAAACTGTTCTTGTTGAACCGTCTTCTAAAGTTTCTTCCTGTAATGAAGTTGCAAAAACAGCCAGGAACATACGATCTAAACCAACTGAAGTTTCTACTACGTATGGCACATAGTTTTCGTTCAGTTCAGGGTCAAAATATTGCAGTTTTCTACCAGAGTATTCTTCGTGTGCTTTCAAATCGAAATCAGTACGGGAGTGAATTCCTTCCAATTCTTTAAATCCGAATGGGAAATTAAATTCGATATCTGCAGCCGCATTGGCATAATGCGCTAATTTTTCGTGATCGTGAAAACGGTAGTTTTCTTTTCCTAGCCCTAAAGACAAATGCCATTTCAAACGCGTTTCTTTCCAGTATTCGTATGATTTCATTTCTTCTCCAGGACGTACAAAAAACTGCATTTCCATTTGTTCAAATTCACGCATACGGAAAATAAATTGTCTTGCAACGATTTCGTTTCTAAATGCTTTACCAGTCTGAGCAATTCCAAAAGGAACTTTCATACGACCTGATTTCTGAACATTTAAGAAGTTCACAAAAATACCCTGAGCGGTTTCCGGACGTAAATAAAGATCCATTGCATTTTCTGCAGAAGCTCCTAATTTAGTTCCGAACATCAAGTTGAACTGTTTTACATCTGTCCAGTTTTTAGAACCGGTTTCAGGATCTGCAATTTCCAGCTCTTCTATTAAAGCTTTTACATCTTCTAAATCTCCGTTTCCTAAAGAACGCCCTAAACGCTCCCTGATTTCTTTTTCTCTGGCTAAATATTCAATTACACGGGCATTTGTTGTTTTAAATTCCTCTTCATTGAATGCATCGCCAAAACGAGCCTTTGCTTTGTCAATTTCTTTTTGCGCTTTTTGGTGAATTTTTTCAGCGTAATCTTCTACTAAAACGTCAGCTCTATATCTTTTTTTAGAATCTTTATTATCAATTAACGGATCATTGAAGGCATCAACGTGACCTGAAGCTTTCCAGGTTGTTGGATGCATTAATATTGCAGCGTCAAGGCCGACAATATTTTCATTCATCTGAACCATTGATTTCCACCAATATTCACGGATATTCTTTTTTAATTCGACACCATTTTGTGCGTAATCATACACTGCACTCAATCCGTCGTAAACTTCGCTTGACGGAAAAATAAATCCGTACTCTTTTGCGTGCGAAACCACATTCTTAAATAAATCGTCTTGTTTTGCCATAGTGGTGCAAAAATATAAAAAGTGATTTTAAAAAAAAGAAAAATAGTTGAAGATTGCCCCTTGATTTTTAATTTTTTATAAATAAATCCTGATTTTTATGCTTCAGAATATTTTTTCAAATAATCTACATTCACAATCTTTTCATTTGATGTTATTTTTTTTGAATTATACTTCTAACTTTTTAACCTGTGTTTTTATATATTTAATATTTTTCTTACTTTTATTAAAAACAAAATATGTTTGAATCTTTAAAAAATCTATTTTTTCCTAAAGTTTGTGCAGGCTGTCATACTCTTTTAATGACCAATGAAACGGTTTTCTGTACTACTTGCCGTCATGAAATGCCTCTCACACAATATCATTTAGACACTAACAATGAAGCAGTCAAAAAGTTTTATGGCAAAATTGAAATTGAACATGCCTCTGCTTTTTTATACTTCAATAAAAAAGGAATGGTTCAGGAGCTGATTCATAATTTGAAATACAAAGGCTACGAGGAAATTGGGACCGTTCTGGGAAACTGGTATGTGGAAGATTTAAAAAACATCAATCTCAAAACTGCTTTTGATGTTGTAATTCCTGTTCCTTTACATCAAAAGAAATTTAAGGAACGAGGCTATAATCAGGTCACTACTTTTGGGAAAGCTTTGTCCAAAGGATTAAATATTCCTTATGATAATTCGATTTTATTCAGAAAAAAATATTCCAAAACACAATCCAAAAAAAATCTTTTGGGCCGTTCAGAAGGAATTAAAAATGTATTTGATGTGAACTTTTCAGAAGAGAACCACAACAAACATTTTTTACTCATAGATGATGTTCTTACCACAGGCGCCACTCTTGAAGCCTGCTCCCGTTCATTGCTTAAAATTCCGGGAGCCAAAATCAGTATTGTTTGTATGGCAATGGCACACTAGACTTTAGTTTACAATCATCTTTTTAACGATTCTTCTATCACCATTTGTAACTGTTACCAGATACAATCCCGCAGTAGTATTTTGCATTTGAATATTCTGATAGAAATAAGTTGTCTTACCAAATGTTTTAGCATAGACTTTTTCTCCCAAAATATTATGCACTGTTACTTCTACTACTTTGGTTGAATCGCAATCAAACTGAACAGTAAAATTTCCTTTATTGGGATTAGGATATAACACAAAATCTATCTTTTCAAATTCAGAATTATCGAGCGTAAAGGTTTGGGTGCAAATATTTACCGAAGCAGAATTTATAGTTCCAAAACCTCCTGAAACAGCATCACGAACACTAAATTTCCACTGTCCTTGGGGATTTTGCCCATTAAAAGCACTTAAAGATCCGATCGGCAAAACAATCTGACTAGTAGTTTTAGAACAATCCAAAGCAACTCCTGAATCATCATACCCAAGTATTAATGTCGAGCTAACAATATCACAGTTTTTATCATACAGTTTTACAACAGTTCCCTGCGGGCTTTCTATTTGTATTTCGATATCCGAAAATCTGTCATGCGTTACATTTACAGCTACATTTACATCTGAAACCGTTGCTGAAGAAGCCGGTACAGTGACTGTTTTTGTTGTAAAAGCGTTCGAAGTCGAGAAAGGAATACTAAATGCACTGCCAAAACTATAAGTATTACAAGTTGTTGCCGAGGTATAACCCACTGCAAATGAATTTGTATTTAAAGCATAATAAATATTAGCCGTTGGTTCAATTAAAATCCTGCAATTTGTAGCGGTAATATCTGTAGGTACTGTAATAGTCTCCGAACCATCATTGGGTGTGTTGGCAGCCAGAGTTATTGGAAAAGTCAGTCCGCCATCTGTAGACAATTTAATGTTGACATTAGCAGAACCCATCAATGTATTTGTATTATTTACGTTCCAGGTTATAGGCTGAAAAGAGCCTTTTTGCCATCCAATATCTGTTGTGTTTTGAGAAGTTACCACAAATGGCCCAACAGAACTTACGGTAACCACCATATTACCAGTATTTGTCTGAGGTGTGTCTAAGACTGAATTGTCTCTTCCTGTTAAAGAAAAATGCAGACTTCTTGGTATTGACGAAACGGATTCCCATGTTGTCGTTAGTCTGTTCTGAAGCACGGTATTCAGGCTTGGCATATAGCGGACTGGAGATGATGTAGGCGGCAGTGACCTGAATAATGGTCCGTCTGGTTTTGTGGGATAGGCAATACTTTTCTCTTTTATCACCTGCTGATTTCCACTATCATTCTGTTCCCAGCTATAGGTAAGAATGTCTCCATCAGAATCTGAACCTGTACCCGTTAAAACAAATGGCGTATTAATAGGAATCGTATAATCTGAACCGACATTTATAACAGGAGGATTATTTAAAATTGCTGTACTAACCGGACAACTTTTTGTGGCAAGATTATCCTGAATTTGCAAAATGCTTGCATAGGCAAAATAATCATCTGAATGATTTTGTACATCATAGTCTGTTAATCCTGCATAGCCCATAATGGTTGAACCACTTCCTGGTTCTACATTTGTTCCGGTTCCTTCGGTTTCATAAGAAAAAGTATGGGTGGCTCCTAACTGGTGTCCCATTTCATGAGCTACGTAATCAATATCAAAAGTATCTCCTTGCGGAATGCTGTTTGAAGGAGAGGTAAAAGCACTTCCTTTCGCCTGATCATCTGACGCAGAAACAGGATTATCGCATACACAGCCTATGCAGCCTGCATCTCCTCCTCCTCCGGAAGCTCCAAATAAATGCCCAATATCATAACCTCCATTTCCAATAACAGTTGTCAGTGTTTGCTGAACTTCTAAATTCCAGGCTCCTGCAACACCTTCTCTTGCATTAGAATAAGGATCCGTAGTGGTGTTTGTATAAATAACATCTTCATTATTGGCTATTAATTTTAATTGTACTGAAAGATCTTTATTAAAAACAGCATTCACTCTTGTCATTGTAGCATTGATCCCGGCTAAAGCACCTGCCTTTGTACCTCCATAAAAATTGGTATATTCTGCCGTACATGATATTGCCAGACGAAGGGTTTTTAAAGTTTTTGTATTGGATGTTGTTTTGGCTGTACTTCCTGAAAAGCTTTTACTACCATCATCTTTGGTAACACAAATCATAGATTTTGAAGTCTCCTTATTTTTAGAGGTAAACAAAACGTATTCTGATTTATTGTCCTGATTATGCTCTATAAATTCAGTTGCTTTGTCTGTACGAAACACTATTGTCTGAATTCCTATTGGCGCTACACTGAAGTGGATTTTTGCAGTTTTATCATCCAGACCAGTTCCTTCATACGCTCTGATTTCAGGGTATTTTGCCTGCAGTTCAGGATCGAAATTTGAGGATTCCCAAACCATAAATCTTTCTAAAACGCCCTCTGCATTTGGAATTGTAATTTCAGAGGCTTCACTTTTTGATGTTTTACCTGAAACAGCAATTTTCTGAGTAAAAAGATTTTCGTTCAGCTTATAATATAACTTATCCTGACCAAGAACACTACCTGCCTTTTTAGCAGAAACTGAATTCACTTTTTCCCAAAGCCCATTTGTCTGAGCATGAACCTTAATACAACAAAAAATAAAAAGCAGTACAAGTAGTTGTTTTTTCATAATCAAGAGGTTATTTAGAGAATCAAAATTAAATTAATTAATTCAAGTTGCTAGTTTGCAAAGCATAAAAAACACAAAGCAGAGGTTAAGTAAATTTGTTTTGCGAACCAATAAACAGAACCAATGCTTTGTAAAGACAAAATTATATCAATTTTT
>NZ_JBBYHS010000021.1:0-96100 GCF_038290035.1 Flavobacterium calami | reverse complement strand
CAAGAAAATGTTTCCTAGAACAATACATGCAGTTACACTTGAAGGTTTTCTAATAAAGTTAACTCTGTTTGTGTTTGGACTCCAATTAAACAAATCAATTAACTAGCAACTTGAATTAATTAAGTCAAATTCTTCTCTATTATCGACAGATATTTATTTCGTATCGACGAATTAGTCCTTTTTCACAAAAACCAGACGAATCAATTCAAAAAATCAATTCCGGTTGCTATAAGATTTAAAATAGATAGTATAAATTTGCAACATCTTAAATAATTTGTTTTGAAGCTCTTTCATTCTATTAACGATTTCCACTCGACCAAGAAAACCATTTTAACTCTTGGCACTTTTGATGGCGTGCATATTGGTCATAAAAAAATTCTGGAAAGGATTACTCAAAACACTGAAAATGGAAAATATGAAAGTCTGGTACTTACTTTTTTTCCACATCCCAGAATGGTCCTTCAGGAAAAATCAGAAATAAAACTTTTAAACACTATTCCCGAAAAATCAAAACTTCTGGAAGCGACAGGGATTGAAAATCTTGTTATTCATCCGTTTAACGAAAGCTTTTCAAGACTGACCGCCGAAGAGTTTGTACACTCCATTTTAGTAGATCAGTTTCATATTCATAAAATAATTATTGGTCATGACCATCGTTTTGGAAGAAACAGAACTGCCAATATTGATAATTTAATCGCCTTTGGAGCAGAATACGGATTTGAAGTGGAACAAATTTCGGCTCAGGAAATCCAGGATGTTTCGGTAAGTTCAACCAAAATCAGGAAAGCACTGCAGGATGGCAATATGGCTTTGGCAAATGAATATTTGGGATATGCTTATTTTTTAAGCGGTGAAGTCGTAAAAGGAAAACAATTAGGAAGAACAATAGGTTTCCCTACGGCCAATATCCAGATTGAAGAAGACTACAAACTGATTCCAAAAAACGGTGTTTATGTTGTAAAAACTTTTGTCGGTCAAAAAGAAGTTTACGGAATGATGAATATCGGTTTCAATCCTACTGTAAACGGCGAAAAGCAAACCATCGAAGTAAATCTTTTTGACTTTGATGCAGATATTTATGGGCAAAAACTAGAGATTTCGCTGCTGAAATACCTTCGCGAAGAACAAAAATTTGGCTCGGTTGATTTACTTACAGCACAATTAAAACTGGACAAAAAAACAGCTTTAGAATTTGTGAATCAGTCATAAAAAACTCAAAACCAATACTTTTGGTTATTTTTAAATCATTGTATTTATTTTTTTAGTAAATTTAATATACTTTACTGAATACCAAATATTTACTATTAACTTCTTTAAAAATAACCATCATGAAATTACCAAAAGAAATTGTCAACGGATCTCTAATATTCCTTGGCATCGGCATTTATTTTTTATTGATGAATGTATTAGGTTTAGCCGATTTGTTTTATTTACGTACCCTGAACGTATTTTTTATCTTTTATGGCGTTAACAGAACCATGCACATGAACCTGCAGGAAGGCGAAAACAATTTTGTATCCAATGCCGTTTCGGCTATGGCAACCTCTGTAGTAGGAGTATCCATAAGCGTTTTCGGATTACTGGTTTACAGTTATGCCAGAGGCGGTGATGCTTACGTTCAGTCGTTATCAGAAACTTTTATGTTCGGAGGAAATCCTTCGGTACCAACTTATTGTATCTGTTTGTTGTTTGAAGGCCTGGCTTCTTCGGTAATTGTTACCTTAATGACAATGTTGTACTGGAATAACAAATATATCGCTGATTAAATTTTCAGACAAAAAACTATTATTTAAGCGCTTTAAAATCATAAAAAAATATAATTCTATGATTTTAAAGCGTTTCTTTTTGAAATTATCTGTAAAATATTCATTAAAGAAGTTCAACATTGGTTGATTAGAACAATTTAACTACTTTTGAAGCATCAAAAAAAATGTATCAATGAGCATTAAAAAACACAACTGGACCAAAGACGAAATAATCGCCATATATAACAAACCTATAATGGACCTGCTTTACGAAGCAGCCACCATTCACAGACAAAATCATGACCCAAATGTAGTTCAGGTATCTACATTATTATCAATCAAAACCGGCGGCTGTCCTGAAGATTGTGGTTATTGCCCACAAGCTGCACGTTACAATACAGGTGTTGAAGGAAATGATTTAATGAGTGTAAGTCAGGTAAAAGCTCAGGCTTTGCGTGCCAAATCAAGCGGATCATCCCGCGTTTGCATGGGAGCTGCCTGGAGAAACGTAAAAGATGGTGAAGAATTTGATCAGGTTTTAGAAATGGTTCGTACCATCAACAAACTGGATATGGAAGTTTGCTGTACACTGGGTATGATTACCGAAAATCAGGCACAGCGTTTGGCTGAAGCTGGATTATACGCTTACAACCACAACTTAGATACTTCTGAAGATTATTATAAAGATGTTATTTCGACACGTGCTTTTGAAGACCGTTTAAATACTATCGAAAATGTTCGTAAAACCAATGTTACGGTTTGCAGCGGTGGAATTATCGGAATGGGAGAAAGCATTGAAGACAGAGCCGGAATGCTTGTTGCACTTTCAACTTTAAACCCACAGCCTGAATCTGTGCCAATTAATGCTTTGGTTGCTGTAGAAGGAACTCCGATGGAAGATGAGAAACCGGTTGAAATCTGGGAGATGATTCGTATGGTAGCTACTACCCGAATCGTAATGCCGGACACGCAGGTACGTTTATCTGCAGGAAGAACCAATATGAGCCGTGAAGGTCAGGCAATGTGCTTTTTTGCCGGTGCAAATTCTATTTTTGCAGGAGATAAATTACTTACAACACCAAATCCTGATGTACACGAAGACATGAAAATGTTCGAAATGTTAGGATTGATTCCGCAAAAACCTTTTACAAAAGTATCTCAGCCTAAAACTGTCGAAGCTGAAGATTCTCAATTTGCTCCTCTAGGCGAAAAACCAAAATGGTCAAGACCCGGACATACTATTGAAAGAAACGTTGAAGCTTCTGGAAAACTAAAAGTTTAAGTTTTTTCTCAACACATAAATAAAAAATGCTTTTGATTCTTGTCAAAAGCATTTTTTTATTTTAATCATTTGAAATCGTTTCTCTTAATCTATCTCCGAGCTTTTCAAATTCTCTAACTGTATTTCCGGAACTTAATTCTTTGTCAACATTCATTTTTAAACTGCCTTTTTTAAAAGTGACGCTATAGACAATTTCATCTGCATCCATTTTTTTCCAAATCAAAACTTCTCCTTTAGCTATCAGGTATTTTTCATCAAGATAATCCATTAACATTCTTTTTACATTATCATTTTTATCAGAATCAAAGGAAGCTTTTAAACTGTAAGATGAATCTGAATTCTGAACCGAAACAGATGAACTGGAACTCGTAGTTTTTGTTTCTGATTTTTTAACTTTTGGAGGATTTGGCACTGCCGGTTTGCTTTGGCAATTCGCTAAAAAACTAATAGCCATAAAAATAAGTACTATAATAATTTTCATAATCTTTGATTTAATTGTTAATCTTAAACTCAAAACCCAATCCTCTCACACTCGAAATACTTATAGTTGAATCTTCTTTAAAATATTTCCGTAACCGGCTGATAAAAACATCCATGCTTCTGCCCGAAAAAAAATCTTCGTTTCCCCAGATTTCCCTTAAAATTTCTTCTCTTTTAATGAGTTTATTTCTGTTTGTGTGCAAAAAAACAATCAATTGTGCTTCTTTTTCAGTAATCCGGTGTGTGATTGTCTGGTGTTTGAGTAAGTAGTTTTCATAATCAAAAATGTAGCTCCCAATTGTAAAGTTCTGTTCTAAAACGACTTTTTCGTCACTTTTTTGGGAACGCTTTAAAATGTTACCAATTCTTAAAATTAATTCTTCTACTTCAAAAGGTTTTACGATATAATCATCTGCTCCCAATTTCAACCCTTTGATTTTGTCTTGCTGCAATGATTTTGCCGTTAAAAAAACAAACGGAATATCCGGAAATTGATCCACTATCTTTTCGGCTAAAGTAAAACCATCCATTTGCGGCATCATTACGTCCAAAATACAAATATCAGGTTTCGTAACGTGAAGAGATTCTAAAGCTTCTTTACCGTTCTTTTTCCAGGATACTTTAAAGCCTGAAAACTCCAGATATTGTTTTAAAACTGAAGCGTAATCAAAATCATCTTCTACTAATAAAATATGTTTCATCATAACGGAATTGATATTAAAAACAGAGCACCTTTATTTTCTTCACTGGTTACTTTTATGTCTCCATGATATGCTTCAACCAATTGTTTTACATAAAACAATCCCAAACCGAGACCTTTGGTATCATGAAGATTTCCTTTTTCTATTCTGTAAAACTTATCAAAAATAGCTATGTGTTCTTTTGGAGAAATCCCTTTTCCGTTGTCTTTTATACTGAGTAAAAATTTATTGTCAATACTGTTTAATTCAATATTTATTTCCGTAGCACCATATTTTACGGCATTATCCAAAAGATTGATTAAAATTGTATTGAGATGAAAACGATCTATTTTTAAAGTGATCATTTCTTTGATTTGCTGACAGGAAATTAAAATATCAGGTTTAGAAAGCCTGAAATCATCTATTATTTCTTTAATTTCCTTACAACTTATTTCGATGGAAGAACTTCTGTCAGCGACTGGATTAACTGAAACATTCGCAACCTGCTGAAACAATTTCTGAAGCCTGTTGTTCTGTCTTTCCAATAATGATAAAGTAGTTTTATATTCTTCTTTCGACATTTGATCTTCCTTTCGCTGTAATGTCTTGATTGCAATATCCATTGTTGCCAAAGGAGTCTGAAATTCATGTGTAATGTTGTTTACAAAATCTGTTTTTATATCGGCAATTCGTTTTTGGTTAATTAAATTTTTAATAGAGAGATAATAAAGATAGACTACAAAAAACATTAAGACCACAGAAAATAATAATAACCCTGCCATTTGACCCAAAATCGTTTTTTGCCAGCTTGCAAAACTGTAATATTGTTCTGTTTTTAACGATAGCACATATTTACTTTTTACAGAACCTGGGTTATCAGATTCTGATTCATTAGTGTTTTGCCACTTTCCGGTTGAAGAAGAAATTTCATTGTTACTTTTTACTTTGTTATCAAAAATCAACAATTTGCCATTGTAAACCGAATCCGTTTTATTGTTGTTTATAATGACCAGAGACGTTAAATAATCGCTGTAACCAATTTCAAAATCTCCCGGTTTTTTAGACTTTTCCATATATCGTTTCATAGCATCGGAAAGGGAATCCTGATTCTTCTGAATAAGTCTTAAATATTCTTTTTTTACTATTTTTTTATAAACATATCCTTCGGATAATTTCCCGGTTTGCTCCATCCAGCTGTCTTTTATGGCATCGAATTCAGGATGGTCTTCCAACTCGGTAATTTGCTTTCTGATTTTGGTGTTTACTTCCCTTTCGGTTAGTTTATAAGTATTGTATATAAAATAACCCTGAATAGCCGCCAATGCGATTACCGTAAAAATACATGCCCCGATTAAATACACAATTTTCTTTTTGTTTTGCATGATGTAACAATTAACAAAAACAAATTTACCTTAATAATTCTTTACGGCTTTTAATAAACAACCGATTAACCCTTTATTAACCGAATGCTGAAATGAATTTCTTAAAAATCTGGAGTTCAGCTTATTTCAGTTTTTTCGAAACTAAACTACACAAAACCCTTTAACCCATCATTAACCGTACATTAACCCAATACTCCAGAGAGGTTTCAGAGATTTGCTCCTAACAAATCATCACACCATGAAACATTATATTTTTTTAATCGTATTACTTCCACTCATCGGAATTGGACAGCACAAAATTTCAGGAACTATTTTGGACTCTAAGAATAATACGGTAGAATTTACCTCTGTTTCCTTATTAAAACAAAAAGATTCTGTATTTTATAAAAGTACTCAAACAGATGAAAAAGGTTTTTTTGAAATAATAAATGTTGAAAAAGAAAAATACATTTTGAAAATCAGCTCTTATGGATATTCTGAAAAATATCTCAATATTGATGTACAATCAGATCTCCAGCTATCACCTATTCTACTGGAACAAAATGCAGAAATACTAAATGATGTTACCATTACGACATCAAAACCAATTCTAAAAAGAAAAATTGATCGAATAGAATTTACTGTAGAAAACTCTTCACTTTCTACTAATAATGCCTGGGAAATTCTGGGCAAAACACCAGGCGTGACTACCATGAGCAGCGGTAATCTGACTGTTCGCGGAAGCAACAGTATTCTGGTCACTATTAATGACAAAAAAGTCTATTTAACAGGTGATGAATTAAAGCAATTTTTAGAAAACACAAACGGTGAAGATGTCAAATCAATTGAAGTGATTACAAATCCCCCTGCTAAATATGAAGCACAAGGAGCAGTCGTTTTAAATATCAAGTTGAAAAAAAATGTAAAATTAGGTTATAAAGGAACGGTGAGCGGTTCTTACACACAATCTATTTATGCAAAAGGAAATATTTCTACAAGCCATATTTACAAAGGAGAAAAACTTTCACTGTCGGGGCGTTATACTTTTGGATCGGGTACTTATGTGAGAGAAGGAGAAGATTTCATTCATTATTTGGACAATTCAGGCGAAACCAACTCGATTTGGGAAAGCATCATGAGAAGAAAAAACAAATCGGCATCACAAAATTCATATCGTCTGGATTCAGAATATGAAATAGACAATTCAAATACAATATCTTTTGGCGTCACTGGTTCTATGACTCCAAATGTTCATGGTTTTTATAATGTGCCCACTTATATTTATGATCGTAACAGAAATCTGGATTCCCTGTATGTCACACAAAACAACAGAAAAAAAACATCCCGAAATAATGATTACAATTTCTCTTATGATCATAAATTTAAGGAGAAAGAGAAACTTTCTTTATCTTCAGATTATACACATTACTATTACAATGAAAATCAGGATATTTTTTCTTCATTTTCATTACCAGACAATGCTCCTTACCGACAAACTCGATTTGTAAGCGACAACACGCAAAAAATTCAGCTTTTTTCAGCACAATCTGATTATGCGAATGAAAATAACGGAATTGAGATGGGAATGAAATTTGGAAAAGTAAAAGCAGACAGCCAGCTTATTTTTAAAGATGAAATTAATGGCGAATTAATTGAAAACACAGCCAGAACTAACCAGTTTTTATATGATGAATCTATTTTTGCAGGTTATGCAAGTTATAATAAAGAGATACAAAAATGGACACTGAAAGTCGGATTAAGAGGAGAATATACTCAGCTGAAAGGCAATTCGGTTACGGTAACTGAAATAAACCAACAAAAATACTTTAAACTTTTTCCAACTTTTTATACGCTTTACAAAGCAAATGAAAATCATCAAATTGGATTTTCGTACGGAAAACGAATCAGCCGCCCGCAATACAGCTGGCTCAATCCATTTAGATCTTACTACAATTCCTATTCGTATTTTGTTGGTGATCCAAAACTGCAGCCCACCATCATTCATAACCTGGATTTGACTTATACTTTAAAAGACAAATACAATTTTGATTTGTATTACAGACACGAAAAAAATCCTTCGATGGAAATCTCATATCAGGATTATGAAACGACTACGGTTGTCTATCATCTTACCAACATTGAAAAAAATACTGCTTTGGGATTAGAATTCAATGCCAATCTGGTTTTATTTGACTGGTGGGAATCTGGAATTCAAACCGGGGTCAATTATACTCAGGATACTTTTTTGGGAGTTGATGAAAAATTGTACCAAAACAAACGTTTGCAGTATAACGGAAGTACTAATAACCGATTTACATTCAACAAGAAAAAAGATTTTACTGCCGAAGCCAATTTTTATTACAACTCCCGATCTGTTCAGGGCACTTTTACGATTAGCCAATCTACGAGTTTAGACTTTGCATTTCGAAAAAAGGTATTTCATGACAAATGGGAGCTTTTTGCGATTTTTTCAGATGTTTATCGCGGAGAAAAACAAACGGTTACCACTAAATATGCAAATCAATATAATTATTTCACAGATTACAGCGATACCCAGAATTTTAAAATTGGTTTTAAATACAACTTTGGAAATCAAAAATTGAAGGAAAAAAACAGGATACAAACTGAAGAACAAAAAAGAATTTAGAGTAGAATTATTTATTCGATTATTCAAACATGTTGCTTCAATCGAATCAAAAGTTTAGTTAAAAGAGTTCATTTATTTCATCAAATATTTTTAAATTGCTTATAACACAGAGTTATAAGCAATTTTTTTATTTTAAAAGATGAAGTTAAAACAAATCAAAAGGGTAAAAAAAATCTCAAAATCTGATTTTATTTCCCAATATGTAAAAAATCAAATTCCATTAGTCATTGAAGAATTAACCGAAGACTGGCCCGCTTACCATAAATGGAAATTATCCTATATTAATGAGATTGCCGGTGACCTAATCGTTCCTTTATATGATGACAGACCTGTAAATCATGAAGATGGCTTTAATGAAGCCCATACTAAAATGAAAATGAGTGATTACATTGCGCTATTAGAATCCAAACCAACCAATTACCGCATCTTTCTTTATAATCTAATGAAAGAAGTTCCTGTTTTGAAAGATGATTTTTTATGGCCTGATATTGGTTTAAAGCTGGTCAAACAAATGCCCATGCTGTTTTTTGGAGGCGAAAATTCAAAAGTCTTCATGCATTTTGATATCGATTATTCGAATATCCTGCATTTTCATTTTCATGGAGAAAAACAGTGTATGATTTTTCCTCCTGACCAGTCAAAATACATGTATAAAGTACCGCACGCTTTGATTTCAAGAGAAGACATTGATTTTGACAATCCAGATTATGAAAAATTTCCTGCGCTTAAAAATGCCGAAGGTTATATCACCAATTTAAAACATGGCGAAATGCTGTATATGCCTGAAGGCTACTGGCATTACATGAAGTATCTGACTCCGGGTTTTTCTATGAGTTTGCGCTCTTTTCCTAAAAGCATTACCCATTTATCTAAAGCTGCTTATAATGTTTTTATCATGCGTCATTTTGATATTATGATGCGAAAATTCAAAGGGCAAAAATGGATTGATTATAAAAACGAAAAGGCCATTGAGAATACGCATCAAAATTTAATGCTTTAATTTTTAATAACCATTCGATAGACAAACATCATTTACAGTTTAAGGAATTCATGTCATCCTGAGCTGAGTCGAAGAATTATTTTCGAAAAAGCTTCGACTCCGCTCAGCCTGACACTTATTTTAATTTTACACAGGGTTTAAAAGATTATTTTTTTGATGTCCAGTGAATTTTCTGTTTTGACTTTAAATACCAGAACCTGATTCTTTGGCTTCAAACTAGAGATTACTATTGTATTTTGATTGTTATTTTGTTCTAAAACCAATTTACCGGCAAGATCATAAATTTGTAATTTTTGAATTCCCGATTTTTCAGATTCGATGACAATTTGCTCTTTCTTTTTGTAGATCAGAATTCCTTTTCTATCTGTCTCAATTTGGGCAAGATTCAGTTTTTCATTGGTAAATTTTAAAACAAAACGGTTGTTAAAAATTCCTTTTTGGGTTGAAAATTCATAAGGTTCTTTTTTTAAATCATGCTGTATTTTTAGTTCAGTATCTTCAAGGTAAACTTCTTGCTGGCGACTAAAAATTCCATCCAGATGATCAATACTTATACTAAAATTTCCATTAATCTGAGTTTTGTATCCCAGCGCCACTTCCTCTGAGTCCTGGAAAGGAAATTCCCTTCCCTGAATAACCCAATTCTTACCCTCATTAAAAGTATAAAAATCAACATACTTATTTCCGTCAAAAGATTCGCCATCAAAAGCTGTATCATAACCATTTGTTGCTCCTTCAACGTAACCCAGTAGAATTTGTTTAAATACATTTTCTTCATTGGTTAAATTAAGCCAGATTCGGTTTTTTTCTAAAACCTTCTTCTTTTCTGTAATTTTAGCCGGTTTAAAAAATAATGTGTTTTGTTCTAAAATCCTCATAGTATTTTCAAATTTAACTTCCCCTGCAGAAAGACTTTGTACAAAAAAAGACTGACAGGAAGCAATTGTACCATCGGGTTGAGTATTATTTTCACCTGATGCAAGTGCAGACCTTGTACCTACACCGCCTAATAAATTATAAACGGCATAATCATCAGAAACATATTTACCATCAGCAATGGGTGTGTTATGTGTCCAGAAATAAAGTGTCCCTTTTATATTCAATGAATTAGCTGTTAAAAAGGCATCTCCATCAAGAGCTGAAGGATATGGATTTCCAATTAAATTATAGGAATCTGCATTACCAATTGGGGTTTTTATTTTTCCGTTTACCGGAATTCCTTTAAAAACTGCTTCGTATTTTTCAGGAGTTGTAGCCGAAAAACCCTGAGGTCCCCTAATAATATATCCTTTTCCTGTTGCCATAGCATTTAAGGGCTCTTCATTCTTCCAATAATTCGCATCCGGATCAAAAGAAAAAAACTTATCTGATAATGTTGTTGGAGAAACATCAACCAATTTTTGATTTTCAACGGGAGAAGACCAATACGTATAATCAAATTTACGTACAGGTGCTGTTTTGCGTTTAAGATGAACGATTCCGGTATTCATCATTTCATCATCTGACTGATATAAAGATGCAGTGTCTTCTAAAACCAAAGTTCCCGAACCTGAATAATTGAAACTTAGCCCCAATGTTCTACCACTTGAAATGGTTACAATTTTACCTGAATCTATGCTGCAACAACAAGCATTTACAGAACCGGTAAACAAATAATCTTCTTTAAAAAACAATTCTTTTCCTACTGAAGGAAATCCATTAGACCAATTTGTACCATCCCATTTTGAACTATTGTAACACAATTTCAAACGTGCAACCCTATGTTTTGCAACTCCTGAAACCGAATTAAAATTACCTCCTATTATCAGTTTCGAGTCAGCGGTAAATCCCATGGTGAATAAAGTACTGTTCAGATTTGCGCTGAATGACGTATCTATACTTCCGCCTGATGCCAAACGTACTAATCGCAAAACTGCCGTACCGTTATAATTTCCCGAGAAACCTCCTCCAATTAAAATCCTGTCATCGGGCTGAATTAAAATACTTCGAACATCACTATTACTGAAACCGGTTCCTGAATCAAAAGTTGTATCTAAAGCTCCGTTAGGATGCAATCTTAAAATTCGTTTTTTGGAAATTCCATTATAATTTAAAAAAGAGCCGCCCACTATAATTTTGCCATCAGACTGTAATCCCAGAGCATATACATTTTTATCAAATCCTGTTCCTACAGAAAAACCAGTATCTATACTTCCGTCTGAGTTTAATCGGACTAACCGGGAATGTGCCATACCATTAAACGTATCAAATCTTCCTCCTAAAATCATTTTACCGTCTGGCTGGAGCATAATTACATCGATTGTTCCGTCTGCACCTAAAACGGTGTTAAAACTGCTATCAATTGTTCCGTCCTGCAATAGTCTTACCACATGACCTACGGTAACGCCATTATATTTTGTAAAACTTCCGGCGACTACTATTTTTTGATCTGTTTGAACGGCTACTGAATACACCTGACCATTACAGCCACTTCCAGAAAGAAAACTGCTGTCTAAACTGCCATCCGGAAGGATTCGGGCTATACGATTGCAGATTGTATTATTATAAGTCGTAAAACTTCCTCCAATAATCATTTTGCCGTCTAACTGCAGCGCAGCCGTTTTTATAGTATTATTGGCTCCTGCCTGAGAAGTATTAAACGTAACATCTAAATCTCCATTTTCTAAAAGCCGGGCGATTCATGAAGAAGGCGCTCCATTGAATTTAGAAAAATTACCAAAAACCATTGTTTTATTATCAACTAAAGGCAGCACTTTTAAAACCGAATTATCAAAACCAACTCCGGCTGACAGGTATCCAATATCATGAATTCCGTTCGAATCAATTTTTGCCAGTCTACCCTGATTTTGTGAATCAAAAACCGAGAAAGAACCTCCGACAAACCAGGAACCATCTGATGAATTACTTAACCCTAAAACTGAAGCTGAAGCCGGACCAGAACCAATATCAAAATCATTTTTTATAGTACCATCTGCATTTAAAAATAGTAATCGGTTTACGTCTGAACCGTTGTATAAATCTGTAAACGAACCGCCCAACATGATATTTCCTGCTGAATCCGTTTTTATAACATGAACAGCTCCGTTACTCAAACCTGTTCCTGACAAAAATCCTGAATCCGGTGTTCCGTCTGAATTCAACCGGATAATTCGGTTTGATGCTGTTCCGTTATAAGCTGTAAATTCACCTCCCAAAATAATTTTACCGTCTGGCTGCAAAACCATTGCGTTGATATCATTATCAAAACCAATTCCGCTACCAAATCCGGAATCGATACTTCCATCGGAATTAAGTCTTACAATTTTATTGGCATCGGCACCATTAAATTTGATAAAATTTCCAGCCAGAATAATTTTACCATCGGGCTGAATCTGTACTGCATTAATATTGGCAGGAGCACCAGATCCGGTAATAAAAGAAGTGTCTAAATTCCCGTCTGGTAAAATTCTGGCAATCCGGTTTACGGTGATTCCGTTATACTTTGTAAAACTACCGACAATTATAATTTTTCCGTCGGGCTGCAATACAATCTGATTTACAATTCCTGTGGTGGCTGCTACTAATGTATTGAATGCAATATCCTGCGAACCATCATTATTTAGACGAATTAAACGGCCGGCACTTACTCCATTAAAACTGGTAAAATTACCCCCCAGAATAATTTTACCGTCAGGCTGAATACATGAAGCATAAATTTTTCCGTTGAAACCTGATCCGTTGTCAAAATCTGTATCTACGGTTCCATCAGTTTTCAATCGGGTTAAGTAAGAAAGTGGTTTTCCGTTAAAACTCAAAAAATCGCCACCAACAATTAAATCTCCATCAGTTTGCATGCTTAATGTCCTGACTGTATTGTTAAAACCATCTCCGTTAAGACCATCGTCATAAGTATTAAAAGTGGTATCTAATTTTCCCTGCTGGGCATGATTATTTATGGATAAAAAACAAAAAAGAATAGCAGGCAGATATTGTAGTTTTGATTTCAAAATTAACAGATTTAGGTTAGTAATATCAATTAGTAAGAATTTACATGCAATATATATTTACAACCTGCTTCTAACAATACCAACATTTAGTGATTTTCAACCGACTATAAAACATCTTAAAACAAAAAATCCGACAACAAAAGTTATCGGATTCCTTATCATTAATGTTTTAGATAAAATTATTTAAAAATCACTTTCTTGGTGGTTTCATATCCATTTTCCAAAACTATTTTAATCAATAAAACCTGTTGGGCAAATGGTAAGTTTTGCAGAGTCAACTGAAGATTATTTACTTTTTCCTTCTTTGACAATTGTCTTCCGGAAAGATCAAAAATAAATATCTTATCAATATTTTCTTTAAGAGAATTAATTGTAATAGTTTTATTTTGGGCGATTACAGAAATCTGGTTTTCCTCCGTTTGAAATTCTCCTGTTCCTAACGTTTTGTTGCTATATTTCAAAACAAAACGATTATTAAAAGTCCCTGGTTTTGTGCTAAAAGTATAATTTCCTGCTGTTAACTCACTGATTGAACCAGTTTGCTTATCTTCCAGATAAACAGTCTGAGTAGCAAGCTTACCGTCTGCCTGATCTATAGCAATCGTAAAATCACCAGCAATTGTCGAACGATAGCCTAAAGAAACTGCATCAGTATCTGCAAATGGCAAGGCACGCCCCTGAATTACAAAATTATCTGCTGCATTAACACTGTAGAAATCAATAAAACTATTCCCGTCAAAACTCAAACCGTCAAAATCATTATCATAATAATTGGTTGCCCCTTCTACATAACCAACTAAAATTTGTTTAAAAGCCCCCCCAGAATTAGTCATATTCAGCCATAAACGATGTCTCTCTAAGTCTCCAGACGGTGATGTTTCAGATTGTTTAAAAAATTGTGCATTATTGTTTCCGCCAATACGCATTGAATTATTAAACTCCACATTTCCATTACTTTTTGCACTGGCAAAAAACGACTGCCCTGCGGCTATATTTCCAGATGGAATGGCACTATTGCCCCCATTTGTTGTTGCTGTTCCTCCTGTTCCGTTAAAAGAAGCATAATCATCAGAAACATATATAAATTTTGAACCACTTTGTGCTATAGCCGTATTATGAGTCCACAAATAAATAGTTCCGTTTAAAACATTATGATTATTAACATTTGTAAATAAAAAATCATTTGCCTTAAGTGCCGATGGATAGGGATTACCAATCAGGTAAAAATTTCCGACTGTCATGGACTGACTACTTGCAATATTGCCGTTATTTGGCACTCCTATAAACTGAACATTTTGTGAATAAGGAAAAACAACTGTTTCAGAATGTGGGGCGGGCCAGACTCCTGCTTTGGGTGTTCTGATAATATAACCAATTCCGGCAATCATTGTTCCTGCTCCGTTAGTTATTTGTTGCCAGCCAGTACCTGAATAAGAAAAATATTTATCCCAGAGTGTATTTGGCGACAAATTAAACAAGGTCTGTCCTGCGACAGGTGATGACCAATAGCTAAAATCGAAATTCTTCATGGGCTGAGAAATTCGTTTGTAAATAATTTTACCCGTATTGACAGCATTTGTGGTTTGCATCAGACTGGCATTATTTTCGAAAATTAAATTTCCATCTGTTGCTACATTTACCCAGTTCGTTACAGTCAAAGTTCTTCCTGACTTTATCGTTACTTTTGTAGTAGTTCCCGAAACCAGACAAGTACAGCCATTCAAATCAACATTAGGATCTACGGCAGGAGGATAATTTCCGGTAAAAACTATATTTTGATCTATAGTTGGTACAGAACCTGTTGACCAGGCACTTCCGTCCCATGTATTTGTAGTCTGACTTGTTATAGAAACATTTGGCGTCGAAGGAGATTTGCAACCTATACTGTTTGTTACCCTAAAACTGTAAGTACCGACCGGCAAACCTGATACCGTGGTCGTAGATCCCGTACCAGTTGAAGTGATTCCTCCCGGATTTCTCTCTAAAGTCCAGGTTCCTGTAGAAGGCAAATCACTCAAGTTAATTGTTCCTAATGAATTACAAGTAATATTTTTTACTGTTCCGACTGCAGGAGGTGTCAGTAAATTAGTAACTGTCTGGATATCATCTGCCACAGAATTACCTGAAATATCTTCGACAGTGTTTGATGAAGGATCAAGAGCTGTAACTTTAGCCGAATTGATAACTCTCCCTAAAGCTACATCAGAAGCAGTAATAGTATAATTTGCAGTTAAAGTCGTCGTAGCCCCAGCTGCTAAGGAAGCAATAGGAGAACCCGGTATTGCGCCAATCATAGGATCCGTCACCACAATATTTGTTAACGGAACCTCTCCTGTATTAGTAACTTCAAAAGTGTACTGTATTTGACTTCCTACGCCGCATCCCAGTAATGTTGCTTTTTTAACCAAAGCTAATTCGGCAGTTTTTAAGGAATTGGTATTAAAAGCAATAAAAGCACAATCAGAACTCCCTGAAAAATTAACTACAAACCGATCTACCTGTGAGGCAGTAGCATCTGTAAGCCCAAATGCACTCAAATCAAAGGCCAGCAAACGAATATCACGGGTGTCATTTGCACTGAAACCAGAGGCCGGAGCTCCATTATTAGTATTAAATAAATCCAGCCTGTAAGTCCCGACAGCCGGAATAGAATTAGAAGTAAAATCTACATTCACACTATTACCTATAACAACTCCTGCTGCATTAACAAAACTGAATTTGTCGACTATTGAATTAGGCTGAGCAACCTGACTGACTATAATATCAGGAATCCCATCTCCGATTATTCCCAATTGTATATTATTTGTTCCCACTTTAAACTCAGCTAGAGTATTTGCTTTTATATTTGCAATTCCCGTCCCCAAAGCCAGTCCATTAATACCATCTGTAAGCCTGAAAGCTAACTCTGCAGGAGTTGACAAAGCCCCTCCCAGAGCAGGGGTTAAAACCCTGTTAGTCAATGAACCGTCAATATTAGAACCTTGCAAATAGTAGCTGCCTGAATCATATGGCAAAGATTGAATTTTTAAAGCTCTAAAACGAGAATTTTCAAAAGCAACAGAATGTGCAGTTAATGCTGCATTATTAGCACCTGTTGCATACGTTTTGCCGCCCCAGTCAAAAGCAAGCAAATTATTTTCGGTGTTTGGCTGATTTGCCACAACAGAGGTCGCCGAATTTGATGTAAAATAGCCATTCCAATCGGTATAGATTCTCGTAACTGAAGTTTGACCGAAGGTTTTAGAAACGCTAAACAAAAAAAATAAAACAGCAGTCTTTAAAAAAAAGAGGGAGTCCTTCAAAAGTAATTTTTGAATCATGTAGCAGGTTATTTTAAATTGGTTTTTTGGGATAGTTTGTACCATTTTGCTTAAACGAAAAATAGTACTACTAAAACACCTCTTATAATCTTAAAAAGAAGCATTTAACGGGCGCAAAAATAACAGTAATGGTTTCGTAATAACAATAAAAAAGAGTAAACTCGATTAAAGACATATTTAATCGATATATAGCATTTCTCTGTTGTTTTTTTATCAAAGAAAAGAGAAAATAAAGCCCTTTTAATGGATTTCAGATCTCTTCAAACCAATCATTTTATACTATTTCAAAAAAAAATCCGATAACTTTCGCTATCAGATTTTCGGTTTATTGCTCTATTTTTTTTATTTAAAAACTATTTTTTTAGTTGTAACTGTACCATTATCAAAAATTATCTTTACTAATAAAACCTGTTGTGCAAATGGCAGGTTGTGCATTATAAGCTGAAGATTATTTATATTATCTTTTGAATATAATTGTTTACCGGCAAGATCATAAATCAAAACTTTTTCAAGATTATCTTTCGCAGAATTTATGGTAATCGTTTTGTTTTGTGCTACTACAGAAACCGAATTATCAACTGATTCGAAATCTCCGGCACCAAGTGTTCTGTTAGCATATTTTAATACAAAACGGTCATTGAAAGTCCCGGCTTTTGTGTTAAAAGTATAATTCCCTGCCGTCAACTCATTAAGCATCCCGGTTTGTTTGTCTTCCAGATAAACCCTTTGAGTCGCCAGATTACCATCGGCATGATCGATTGCAATGGTAAAATCACCTGCTACAGTAGATCGATAGCCCAAAGGCACAAGATCTGTATCTGTAAAAGGCAGCGCACGACCCTGAATAACGTAATTATCAGCTGCATTGACACTATAAAAATCAATATAACTGTTTCCGTCAAAACTTAATCCGTCAAAACTTAAGTCAAAACTGTTAGTTGCTCCTTCAACATAACCTATCAAAGCTTGTTTATAGGCCCCTCCCGCATTAATCATGTTAAGCCATAAACGATGTTTTTCTAATTTTGTTGATTTTGATGTTTTACCAGGTTTAAAAAAAGTATTATTATAGGCTCCAGCTCTCATCGAATTATTAAACTCTACATTTCCTGCTCCTTTTGCTGTTGCAAAAAACGACTGCCCCGCAGCAATATAACCGTCCGGTATTGTTTTATTCCCTGCACTGCCTGCAGATGTACCTGTCCCTCCGGTCAAATTATAACTTGCGTAATCATCTGAAGCATATTTGTACTGTGTTCCTGTTGGAGTAATAGCTGTATTATGCGTCCAAAAATAGATTGTCCCCTCTAAAATAGCCCTGTTATGCAAGTTTGTATACAAAAATTCATCAGCATCCATTGCGCATGGATATGGATTACCTATCAAATATAAATTCCCGGCTACCATTGTCTGACTACTGGTGATATTTCCATTATTAGGCACGCCAATAAATTCTACCGGCTGAACATAGTTGCTGGTCGTCCAGTAATCTTTTCCATTTGTGTATGTCGAATTTGGTTTAGGAACACGAATAATGTATCCTATTCCTGGTTGCATCGTTCCTGCTCCATTTGTAATCTGCACCCAGGCTGTACCTGAAAATGAAAAATACTTGTCCCAAAGAGTGTTTGGCGATAAATTGTATAATGTTTGCCCCGCAACAGGTGATGCCCAATAAGTAAAATCAAAATTTTTCATTGGGGCTGAATTACGTTTGTACACAATTGCCCCCGAATTCGAAATGTTATTAATTTGAACCAGACTGGCTGTATTTTCAAAAGTTAAGGAACCACTGCCACTAACTGTTACAGCATTTGTAATCGTTAATGTTACTCCAGACGGCACTGATGCAGTTATTCCATTATTAACAGTCAAGGCACAACCGGCTAAATCAGATGCAAAAGGAGCTCCTGAAGAGGAAGCGATAATAAGATTTTTAGTCGCATCCGGCAATCCATGGCTCCATCCTGAACCATTCCATGTAGTTGATGAAAAATCTGAGATTATAACCAAAGCTGATGCTGGTGAAGGGCATCCACTTGCATTAGTTACCGTAAAAGTATAACTACCTGATGTTAAACCTGAAATAGTTGTTGTGTTCCCTGAACCAGTCGTTGTAACTGTTACTGGTGTACTGGTTATCGACCAATTTCCAGAAGACGGTAAATCATTCAAAACAACGCTTCCGGTATTTGTTGTACAACTGATGTTTGTTATGGTTCCTACTGTTGGGGTTGTTGGAGTTGAGTTTATAGTAACAACTGCTGAGCCTGTTAAACTCGCTGAGCAAGTTGGTGCTGTCTGATACACTGCACTCACTAAATTATAAGTAAATGTTCCTGAAGTACCTGTAGGCGCAGCTACTGTAGCCGTAGTATTTGCAGCTACGTTTACTGTTGTATTTGTTCCTCCATTAATATTATAAGTAACAGTTATTGGCAAACTACGTGGATTGGTAAAAGTAACATTCGGTGCTGTTACACCCTGACAAACTGTGGTTGCACCACTAATCGTTGCTGTTGGTGTAGCACGAACTATTACCGTATAAGTTGCAGTAGCCGGTGTTACACAAGGTCCATTGGATACCGTCATCGTTAAAGTAACAGTATTGCCTGCATCTCCAGCTGCAGGTGTATAAGTTGGGGTTGATGTTGTTTCGTTACTTAGTGAACCCGCACCATTATGAGTCCATGCTATTGTTCCGTTTGATGCACTTATACCACTTACTGTTGCTGTTCCTGTTTGACATATTGTTTGACTGCCAGTTCCTGTTGCTGTTGGAGCAGCAATTGTAATTATTACTCTACCTGCTCCTCCTGCTCCTCCTGCTCTATTGGCACTTCCACCTCCAGATGTTCTACGTCCTCCAGCACCTCCTCCTCCGGGAGGGTTTCCAAATGCTCCAACACCTTCAGCAGCAACACCAATACCTCCAGTACCGCCATTCGCTCCTGTTCCTCCATTACCTGCAGCACGACTAGTAGCCGTCCCTGTTGCAGAAATACCAGGGGCTCCATATAAACTAGAAGTAGTACCTCCAGCGTTTCCTGTTGAAACAGCTGCTCCACCTGTACCATTACTATTATTACCAGAAGCTAATCCTCCTCCATTACCTCCTACGGCCAAAATTGTTCCTGTTGAACCAAACCAGGATGAACCTCCAGAACCTCCTGCACCAGTTGTAGAGACTGTACCTCCTGCACCAACTGTAACTGTATATGTATTATTAGCCAATACAGAAATCGATGTATTTCTAACATACGCTCCACCAGCTCCACCACCACCAGCTGAATTGGTCCCGTTAGTACCGCCGCCGCCGCCGCCACCACCCCAGCATTCAACTTGCAGACTGGTAACACCAGTAGGCACAGTAAAAGTATTTGATGCATTATAAGTAATGGATAAACCTGACGAAACATTTACTACTACTGAAGATTTGCAATTAGGTGCAGTACTACTCTCAAAAGTAAGTGTAGCACTTCCAATTGCAACTCCGGTAACAACTCCTGCAGGTGTTACGGTAGCAACAGAAGTATTACCGCTTGTCCATGTACCTCCTGTTGTGGGAGATAATGTAGTTGTAGATTGTGCACAAATATAGCTACTGCCCGTAATGCTTACAGCCGGGCTTTGATTAAAAGTGATTATTACATCATCTGATGAAGTTACACAAGGCGAATTAGAAACTGTCCATCTCAACGTATAGCTTATTCCAGCTGTTCCTGTAAATGTACTTGTTGGGCTTGAAGGATCTGAAACTGTACCTCCAGTACCACTAACAATAGACCACGTACCTGTTCCTACTGTAGGGGCAGTAGCCGCTAAGGTTGTTGTAGTCACACCACAGGTTAGTGCACCCGTTTGGTCTGCACCTGCTGATGGCTGTGCATTTATCGCCACACTACCATTCATGAGTTTACAATTCCGACCTCCAATTATAGATACTATCGTATAAATACCCGGTAAAGTTTGACCTCCTCCGAAAGCAGCGCTCGTGATAAGACTTCCTGTTCCCGCAACAATAGATCCTATATTTACACCATTACGCTGTAATTGATAACTAACTCCTAATTGAGAACCACTAAGCCCAATTGTAGCTGTTGTTCCCACACAGACATTAGACCCTGTTACATTATAGGTCGTGGGATCACTAGCTGTAAGACTAACATCATCTATTAACCAGTCATCACCACCCCATGTAGCAACACACGTGCCTGTCCCACTCCCATTAAGAAGACTAGATGCTGATGCAACAAACTCAATATCTGCTGTTACTCCTCCTGTCCATGATGGAATTGTTAGTATTATTGTTCCTTGAGTCAAAGCGTTTTCAGCTATACCTGGTTTAGTTCCTAATGGACCTGTACCATTACCTCCTACAGTTATAGGAAAGTTTGTTGGTGTGAACGTAGCTCCGTTATAAAGAGTAATATCACTTACATCAATAACATTATTAAATGTTGGATTTGTAATCCTCATATAAGTTGTTCCTCCAATTTTTATATCAAGAGTAGCACTTGTACCACAATTCATTCTATCGGCATTCTGCCCTTTAATTTTAAAAGTAAGTGTTAATGAATTACCTAATAAACCTGTCACATTTTGTCTTAATGATACATTATTTGCACCATCACGATCTATATAAGCTTCATCTCCATACCGAGACCAATATGTCGACAATGTCCAGTTAGCAAGGTCAGTATCACTATTAAATTGGCCACCTTTTACAACATTACAACCTGTCTGCCCATACCCAATTTGAAACATCAAAAAGGACAGACAAAACCATTTTGCTGTACTTGAAAATTTATTTTGAATTAATGTGGTAAACAGAGAAACAGAAAACAAAAGTAGTTTTTGTATCATATCAGTAGGTTTTTATGTTTTAGATTTGGGTGTGGGCTTGGGCTAGCCTAATTAACAGTTTTTAATTTTTTAAAATGACATTAAAAAACGCCATTTTATAATCAAAATCAAAGTGTTAATTAATCTTCAAAAATAACTTTTCTGTAATTTCTTTTTAACAAAATAAAAAGAAAATCGACAAAATGCATATTTTTTCGATATTTTGCTATTTTTGAAAGCAAAAATATATTTTAAAAAGTAAATTCTTTCAATTAATTTGATTTTAAAAAATTTATTCTAAAACAATACCTACATTAAAACATAATATACTCAAAATCAAAGCTGTAATTTCATAAAAAAAGCCCGAAAGTATGAACTAACGGACTTTTTAACTAAACTAAAACTAACTAACTATCTTAATATTTCTTCATAATCATTTTCAAAAATGACTTTACAGGTAAAAAATGCTTTTCAAAAGGCAACAATAGTATGGAAAAACAACTATTTTATTTTGTCTTTTATAAAACAGAACTAATATTATACCAAGAATTGATTATGATTAAACCTAATTTTCTTTTTTAAAATGAGATCGTTTAATAAAACTCTTTGATCTGCTTATTATTTTAATTTTATTTAAACAATGCCTTTTTAGTAGTTGAATGTCCATTTTCTAAAAATACTTTTACTAATAAAATCTCTCTGGGAGAAGATAAATCCTGAATTCTTAACTGTGTATCCCTAATATTTTCATTCTTTAATAATTGTTTACCCGAAATATCATAAATAAAAATCTTATCAATATTTCCCACAGTTGAATTTATATTAATTATTTCATTCTTAATACCAACTGAAACCTCATTATTTGAAGTTACAAAGTCATTAGTTGTCAATACTGTATCATTATATCTCAACTCGAACCTATTGTTGAAAATTCCGATTGCAGTATCAAACACATACCCTCCTTGCTTTAAATCATGGATCTTATTAGTGAGTTTGTCTACAATAAAAATGGACTGGTTGGCCAATACTCCGTCTACCTGACCAATCGAAATGGTGAATTCACCCGCTATGACGGTACGGAATCCTAAAGGCACTACGTCTGATCCCGAAAAAGGCAATGCACGCCCCTGAATAACGAGATTCCTTCCTGAATTAATACTGTAAAAATCAATAAATGCATTTGCATTCAGAGAGATTCCATCAAAATCACTGTCGTATCCATTGGTTGCACCTTCAATGTATCCGACCAATAATTGTTTAAAAGCGCCACCAGTATTGGTAAGGTTAAGCCATACTCGATGTCTTTCCAGTAAACTTGGTTTAGCCGAATTAATCAGCTCACTATTCTTTCCTGAAACGCTGACTGCATTATTTGCCAATTGCCCAAAAGAGGACATAAAAAGCATAAGCATGCCTAATGTAATAAATCTCTTTTTCATCGCTGTATGGTTTTAATTAGGTAAAAAAATTCCGTTTGAAAAAAAGGGGCAAATTGTAAGTCTTAATATTTTTTAACCTATTAAAAACTTCACAATTAAATTAGTATTTTTTTTTCAAAAAATCGATTAAAAACATAAAAAATCGATGAAATGCATAATCAGGTCTGTTTCAAAGCAAAACAATATTTTTAACTTTTTGAATAATAATGGATTAAATTCAAAGCTGACATCATTAGACAAAAATTTTAAATTCAATCAAAAGACTTATGAATGTTTATTTAAAACCAGTAACTATTTTTTTTGTCAGAATGTTATTATTGGCTAATACAACTTTGACCAATAAAACTTCATTTTTAAATTTGAGGTTACTGATTGTAACTTCTGAAGTCAAAATTCCTGTATCATTATAAACAAGTTTTCCGGAAAGATCATAGACAAATACCTTGTTAATATTTTCTTTTTCTGAACGAAGTTTTATGCTTTTATTTTCAACCCATACAGCAACATCGTTATCAGACTTCTCAAAATTGGCAGTATTTAATGTTTTATTAGTATATCTCAGTACAAATCTATTATTGAAAACTCCAGTTGTGGTATTAAAAGTATAATTGCCCTGTGTCAAATCATGGAGCGTATTAGTTAGTTTATCTTCTAAAAAAACAGACTGAAGACCAAGTAATCCATCTGCATGGTCTATCGAAATCGTAAAATCACCCGCTATAACTGTACGATAGCCTATAGACACAACATCAGAATCGTTAAAAGGCAGTGCCCGGCCCTGAATAACAAGATTACTCTGTGTCCCAATACTGTAAAAATCAATAAATGCATTGCCATCAAAAGACAATCCGTCAAAATCCCTGTCAAAACCGTTGGTTGCTCCTTCAACATAACCAATTAAAAGCTGTTTAAAAGCTCCGCCTGTATTGGTCATATTAAGCCATACACGATGCTTCTCTAATGACTGTATTTTTGATGTTTTGCCAGATTTAAAAAACTGATCATTGTTTCGTGAAACTCTCATTCCATTGTTGAAAACAATTGGTCCATTACCAATAGCTAAAGCAAAAAAAGACTGCCCTGAAGCAATTTTACCATTGGGCAATGCTCCACCTGTAGCTGAAGGTAAAGTTGCTATTCCTCCAACACCATTATAAGAGGCATAATCATTGGAATTATAGATATATTTTGATCCGCTTTGCGAAATAGCTGTATTATGAGTCCAGAAATAAATAGTTCCATCTAAAATAGCACTGTTATTTGGGTTTGGATTTGCAAATAAAAATTTATCCGCATCCAAAGCAGAAGGATATGGATTGCCTACCAAATAATAATTTCCTGCTGTAACTGTCTCGCCCGGAATGTTACCATTATTTGGTAAACCAATAAACTGGACTTTTTGTGAATACGGAAACTCTACATCTTCTCCATTTGGCCATTCCCCTTCTTTTGGAGTTCTTATTATATATCCTGTTCCGGGCTTCATAATAGTCGATACCGGATTCTCTATTTTCCATGCTGTCCCTGTATAGGAAAGATATTTATCGGCCAAGGTATTGGGTGATAAATTATAAAGTGTCTGCCCTGACACAGGCGATGCCCAGTAGGTAAAATCAAAATTCTTCATGGGACTTGAAATTCGTTTAAATATAATATTACCGCTATTCGTAGCATTCGCTATTTGCAGCAGACTGGCATGGTTTTCAAAAATCAGGGTTCCTCCATTATTTGTAACTGAATTATTAATAGTTAAAGTATCAAAACTGCTTATCACGACATTAATCCCTGAATTTATTGTACAGTTACATCCACTTAAATCCCCTAATCCTCCACCTGCTGAAATATGAGCTGATGCAAAAACTAAATTTTGATTAATAGTAGGAGTCCCATTAGACCATCCTCCACTATTATATGTATTTGTCACTAATGGATTTACGACCACATTAGAAGATAAAGCTGAAGTACAGCTACCCGTATATTCGACTGTAAATTGGTAAGTACCTACATCTAGACCAGAAATAGGATAAGTAGTTCCTGTCCCTGTATATGTTGTTGATGCGGTACCAATTTGCCTGATTGTCCAGGTAACTGCTGCCGGTAATCCTCCTAAAGTGACTCCCCCTGTCGCTAAAACACATGTGGGTTCTGTAACAGTTCCGGGCACTGGTGCAGTAGGCATTGGCTTGATGGTAAGTTGTATTGAATAAGCTGAAATACAGTTATTAGCATTTCTCAAAGTAAGTGTACCAGTGTACGTCCCTGCTGTCACTCCGGCTGGTATAACAATTGTATTTAAACTTCCTCCTCCTGAAGAAAAAGTAAATGACGTAACACCTTGGTTTGTTAATCCGGCATTATTTGCAGCGGTATCCCACACAATACTATAATTTATTGGGGTATTTGTAGTTGCTGAATAAGGTAAAACAGCCGTCTGAGCATTTGCACTAAAACAAATATCCGTAAGTGTTCCGCTCATTGTAATCGTAGGCAGAGGATTTACAGTAACAATACTGGAGGTAGAATACGTCTCATTACAAACACCATTTTTCACAACCGCTCTAAAATGAGTAGTTTGTGTTAATACACCTGATGTGTAAGTAGCTGTAGTAGCCGTTGGTATATCGGTCCATGTAGAAAAAGGACTTACAGCATATTGCCATTTCACGATAGATCCCGTATGCCCTGATAGTGTCAATAAACCACTTGTACTTCCACTACAAATGGCTGCTGGTGTATCAACTGTTCCTCCTGTATTCGCTGAGTAGACGTTAATAGTTACTGCATTCCCAGTTGAAATATTATTAAAACAAGCTTCTGAGGTAAGCCTTGTAACTGTAATAATACATTGCCCCGGTGAATTCAATCCGGTTGCTGTAAACTCCAAAGTACCTGCTATACTCACAGTAGCATTTGCGGTTAAGGTTGCACTTGGATTATTAGTATTATAGTTTACTACATAATCACCCACGGGTAAGTTTACGCCTGTTAACTTTACCAAAGAAGTAGTACCTGATCCAATACAAACATCTGGTGCAGAAATACCCGTAAAGCCATAAGTGGGACAAGTATAATTAACTTTTATCTGACCGTTTCCTCCGTTTCCACCCGGATAGCTGTTAGAGGCTAATAGTGCTAATGCGCCTCCGCCACCCCCTCCTGGTGCGTTGCCAGCATTTACAGTCCCACCTAAGGATAAGGTCATTCCATCTCCTCCTTTGCCTCCACCTGTTACTGCAGCCCCTCCGGCTATAACTAAAAGAGTTACAGAAGCGTTATTTCCACTTACTCCATTACCCGAAGGACCTGGTCCGGCACTACCACCACCACCACCCGAAGCCAACACTGGCACTAATGCTCCTACGGTACCTCCTGCAAGTCCATTCCCTCCGGCAAAACTCCCAACACCAGATACTGTTCCACCAGCTCCCCCTAAACCATTTGCTAAAGCACCACTTTTACCTCCGGTTCCTCCATTTGCAGTTACTGTAGAAAAGAATGTTGCTTCACCATTTTGCCCGTCCAATCCGCTAACTCCAGCACCACCAGCACCTACTTTATAATTTAATGTTGTTGCCGGTGTTACTCCAAATGTCGCTGCTCTGCTATACGCTCCTCCTCCTCCTCCTCCGCCACCATAAAGAAGGTTAGAAATTCCGCCACCAGCACCTCCAGCTCCCCAACATTCGACATTTAATGAAGTTACGCCAGCAGGTACTTTGAAAGTACCATTACCTAAGGTTGTAAACGTATGAGGTGGCTGAGCCCAAATAGAAGAATAGACAAAAAATGACAGAAAAAATAATTTTAGTCTCATAATAAAAAGAGTTTAAAAATTAAAAAATCAATTAATTCTTCGTAATATTTATGAGTGGTATTGAAAAAGTCGGTTTACAGAAGTAATTTTAATCTGAAAAAAGCAGCTTTTTCTCAAAAAAATTATGCTTTGTTAAACATTTGAAGTTAAGATGTTTAAATAAGCGTTATTCGAATATACAAAAATTAAATAGTGTTTTATGTTAAATTTATTAAACTTAACAGTATTTAATATGCATTTCGTAAAAATATTAATTTACAATGATTATTTTGAAATTAAAAATCGCCTTTAACCTCTTGTAAACATTAAACAAAATCCAATTATGACTATAAAAGAAGCCTTACAAAAGTTAGAACACTTTTGTGCTTATCAAGACAGATGTCATCAAGAAGTAGTAACAAAACTATATTCTTTAAAAATGTCACCAGATGAAGCTGACATCATTATTGTCAAACTCATTGCTGATAATTTTTTAAATGAAACACGCTTTGCCTGCAGTTTTGCTCGAGGCAAACATCGTATGAAAAGCTGGGGGAAAACCCGAATTATAAACGAACTTAAAATGAGACATATCTCTACTGTCAATATTAACCTAGCCTTAAAAGAAATCACCCCGGAAGAATATGAAACAACTTTTAACGAACTTTCCCAAAAATGCTGGGGAAGCCTGAATGAAACCAACTCATTAAAAAAACGAAAAAAATTTTGCGATTATATGCTGAGAAGAGGCTATGAGAGCAATCTGATTTATGATAAAGCAAAAGAGTTTGAACAGATTTAACCATTGTTTTTATCTGTAATCATAAAAAAATCCGATAACTTTCGCGATCGGATTTTTCAGTTTATTCTCTGTTTTTCTTATTTAAAAATTACCTTTTTAGTTGTAACTGTGCCATTTTCTAAAAAAATTTTTACCAATAATACCTGTTGAGCAAATGGCAGATTCTGCATGGCCAACTGAAGATTATTTACTTTCTCTTTTGTATACAATTGTTTTCCTGTAATATCATAAATAAATACTTTATCAATATTTTCTGTACTAGAGTCTATTGTAACCGTTTTATTCTGTACTAAAACTGATACAGCATCTTCTGCCACTTCAAAATCTCCAGTACCTAATGTTTTATTGGTATATCGCAATACAAAACGATTATTGAAAGTACCTGCTTTTGTGTTAAAAGTATAATTACCGGCAGTTAACTCAGTAATAACACCTGTCTGTTTATCCTCCAGATAAATTCTTTGACTTGCCAGATTACCATCGGCGTAATCAATTGCAATAGTAAAATCTCCCGCAATTGTTGAACGATATCCCAAAGGCACAACATCTGAATCTGTAAAAGGCAACGCACGGCCCTGAATTACATAGTTCTCAGATCCATTAACACTATAGAGATCAATATAACTGTTTCCGTCAAAACTCAATCCATCATAATTTTTGTCAAAATTATTAGTTGCCCCTTCCACATAACCAATCAAAGTTTGTTTATAAGCCCCTCCTGAATTAACCATTTTAAGCCACACACGGTGTCTCTCTAAAACCTCTGATTTTGATGTACGTGTAGATTTAAAAAACTTATTATTATTACCATCTACACGCATTGAATTGTTAAACATAACATTTCCGGCAGATTTTGCTGTGGCGAAAAAAGACTGGCCTGCAGCAATGTTACCATCTGGCGCAGTATTGTTTCCGGGACTATAAGTAGTCGCTGTGCCTCCTGTTTTGTTATAAGTTGCATAGTCATCTGAAACATAGATGTATTGTGACCCACTTTGAGCTATAGCAGTATTGTGTGTCCAAAAATATATTGTCCCTTCCAAAACACTTTCGTTATTACCTCCATCATATAGCAATTTATTGGCATCAAGAGCAGAAGGGTACGGATTTCCTACCAAATAGAAATTCCCTGCTACCATTGTCTGACTGCTTGTAAAACTTCCGTTATTAGGTACTCCTATAAATTCAACTGGCTGCGCATAGCTACTGCCCGTCCAATTATCCTGATTATTAGGATATATTGAATTTGGTTTAGGAACACGAATGATATAACCAATACCTCTGGCCATAGTACTGGAAGGAGATTCTGACTTCCAGCCTGTCCCTGTAAAAGACATATATTTATCATACAAAGTATTTGGTGATAAAGCAACAAAAGTTTGTCCTGCTACAGGTGATGACCAATAGGTGAAATCGAAATTTTTCATGGGCTGCGAAATACGTTTGTAGCTAATCGCCCCAACATTCGCAATATCATTAATCTGAACCAGACTAGCATTATTTTCGAAAATTAAACGACCGTTAGTAGTTACGGCATTTGTAACTGTTAAAGTTACACCTGATGGTACTGTAGCCACAACACCCGTATTTATTGTTAAAGCGCAAGCTGTAAAACCTGCCGGGAAGGTATAAGGAGTAGATGCAATTATAACGTTTTTAGTTGCATCCGGTAATCCATTGCTCCATCCCGAACCGTTCCAGGTTGTAGATGAATTATCCGAAATAGTTACAAGAGCCGTAGCTGACGAAGGACAACCACTGGCATTCCTAACTGTAAAAGTATAATTTCCTGCTCCAAGCCCAGAGATTATTGTATTACTGCCTGAACCCGATGTTGAAACTGTTGCTGGTGTTGTGGTTATAGTCCAGTTACCACTTGGCAAACCACTCAAAGCTACACTACCCGTACTGGTTGTACAACTAATATTTGTTATGGTGCCTATTGTTGGAGTAGATGGAACAACGCTTACAGTTACAACTACCGCATTTGATGTTGCCGGGCTACCAGTTAAACAAGGACTTGCATTTGATATCATTTCGACAGTCACAACATCATTATTTGCTAAAGTAGTCGTTGTAAAAGTTGAAGAATTTGTTCCTGCATTAGTTCCGTTTACTTTCCATTGGTAAACCGGTGTCGTTCCCGGATTTGTAGGTGTAGCGGTAAAAGTCACTGAAGTTCCTGAACATATTGCTCCTGTTGGAGAAGCTGCAATTGAAACACTTGCTGGTAAATTAGGGTTTACTGTAACCATTACTGCAGAAATTGCAAAACATCCTGAAGCATTAGTTCCTTTTATATAATATGTTCCTGCTGTTGCAGCAGTAGGAGTACCATAAGCAGTAGTCGCTGCAGGATCTGTCCAATACGTATAATTCAAACCAGCTGTTGAACCAGCTGTGATTGCTGCCGCAGTTAAATCAACAGTACTTGGTGAACAGACAGCTGCTGGATTGGTTATCGTTAGTGTTGGTCTTTGATTTACATTAATAATTCTATTTGAAGTAACTGCTGAACATCCCGTTCCTGCATTAGAAGTAAGAACTAAAGTTACTGTTCCCGTGTAATTCGCTGCCGGAGTATATGTTACAGTCCCTGGTGTAGTTGTCTGTAAAGTACTACTTAAAGTACCTCCCGCTCCACCTGATATTGACCAGGCACCTGTTGTAGCGCTTCCTCCAACACTCGCACCAGTTAAAGTGATAGCAGTCGGTGAAGCCGATTGACATACATTATCTGGACCTCCAGCAGTTGCCGTAGGTACTGCATTAACTATAATTCGTCCTGAAACTGCACTAGTAACTGTTGGCGAACAAGCCCCGCCAACAACACAATAATAATAGAATGTCCCAGCCGTAGTGGTTGATGGCGTATAACTTTGTGATGTTGCTCCAGCTATAAGGGTTCCGCCAGAATTACTTGCCGTTGTATTCCTATACCATTGATAAGTATAACTACTAGAACCAGAAGCCGTTACCGACAAAGCACTTGCAGTTCCATTCAGACAAGTTGTCTGGTTTGCAGTTGAAGGCTGACTTATTATAGTTGGTGCAGTATTTGACGGACCACTCAAAGTAATATAAATATATGACTGTCTTCCAAAGTCAGTACATCCATTTTTAGCATATACTTCAATATTGTTTTGATTTGCATTTGCTGGAAAAGTAACTACTGCCGACAATCCATCCGCTGAAGGCGTAATAATCCATGAAGAATCTCCTCTCCAAACGTAACCTGAAACATTTGGGATTCCAGTTATGCTAAAAGTTAAACTTGTAGATCCTTTACATAAAACCAAAGGAGGGCTAGGAGAATTTGGATAAGGAGTACCATTATATGATATTTGTCCTAAACTTGCTGCTTGTCCATTTGCAACATAAACAGTTCTAGTTGCAGTGTATTGTGTACAACCTCCTAAACCTCCTACAGTATAAGTTATCGTTACTGTTCCTGAACTATTATCAACACTTGTTATTAAACCTGTAGAAGCATTTACAGTCGCTACAGCTGTGTTACTACTTGACCAAGTTCCTCCAGAAACTGTAGAAGAAAAAGTTGTAGTTTTTGAATTATATGCACAAATATATTGATTACCTGATAATGTTCCCGCAGAAGTTGGACAATTTGCACCATAAATTACTTCATTCATTAAAGCTACTAATGTAGGATCTGTTGGTTTAGTCCCTGCCGGCTGAGCATTACTGGTTCCTGTTACTGAAACAGTGGCACCAGGATTTACCGGATAAACATATCCATTTCCTCCTCCACTAATGGTCGCTGTAACATTTCCTCCAACAATGATATCTCCATTATTTTGCAAAATTGTACTAGTTGTACTCAAATTACCTTTAATAACAACAATACTTTTCCAAAAATTAGCAGTTCCCTGATTCGTAAAATTTCCATAAACCTTAATTATAGCAGAATCACTGTTGCCTGTTCCTCCATTAAATTGCCCACCACTATTAACATTTACGCTTCCATAAACTGTAAACACTATATTATTGAGTATCGTTAATGTACCCCCGCTTTGAACAGTTACATTATTTACAAAAGAATTCGCAACTACAGTAACGGTTGCTCCGTTTACAATAACTACATCATCATATGCAGTTGGCACAACACCCCCAACCCATGAACTTCCTGAGTTCCAGTTTCCACCAGTTCCAGTACTGGTAATTGTGGCTCCAAAAATAAAATTTTGAAACAAACCCACTAACAGAATAAGTAAAATTTTCTTCATAAAAAAAACTTTAAATTGTTATAAAAGAAGTCTTTAATGACTATTTGTTGATTATTTTTCTAATATTACTCCTTTAAATTTCAAGAAGTATCAAAATCAGTTTTCTAAGATTTTGTGCTCTATTTTACCTACGTAAAAACCCCTGTTCAGTATTTCGGTTTTAAATGATTTTCGGCTTTGAATATGAGACAAAATTAGCTTGTAAAATCAGGTTTTTTATGGAATTTCTGACCTTTTAGATGAAAGACATGATTAGTCGATGAGCGACCTTTTTTGAACAAAAAAAACATACAATCAGTAGCTTTTTCTTACAATAAAAAACAATGTATTTCTTATTTTTTATAGGTATTTAACTATTAAAAAAAACACAAAACATCTGATTTTCAATAATCAGGAAATATCTGTAAAAAAAAGGCCTCAAAAAGCTAAACTTGGTAATTCTCTTTGTGAACATTTTTAAAACAAATCTTATACGTTTTTTAACTTTTGTAACTTTTTCAATTAACAAATACGATTGTATCTTTGAGAAAATTGAATACCACAAAATATATGAAATACACTACCCTGCCTAAAACTGACATACAAGTGAGTAAAATCTGTCTTGGTACCATGACTTTTGGACAACAGAATACAGAAGCAGAAGGACACCAGCAAATGGATTATGCCCTTGAGAGAGGAGTAAACTTTTTTGATACCGCCGAAATGTATTCTGTTCCGGCAAATGAAGCTACTTACGGAAGTACTGAAAAAATTATCGGAACCTGGTTTAAGAAATCAGGCAATAGAGATAAAGTTGTTTTAGCATCTAAAATTGCCGGACCAAACCCTAATTTTGGCTACATGCGTGAGAAACTGGATTTTTCTCCGGGGAGCATTAAATATGCTGTAGAAAACAGTTTAAAAAGACTTCAAACGGATTACATCGATTTGTACCAAATGCACTGGCCGGAAAGAAAAACAAATAATTTTGGACAACGCGCTTTTCACGGATACGATGATGCCTGGAAAGATAATTTCAGGGAAATCCTTGAAACTTTCGATGGATTAATTAAAGAAGGTAAAATCAGACATATCGGGGTTTCTAATGAAAATGCCTGGGGAATGATGCGTCTTCTGGAAGAAAGCAAATACAATAACCTGCCGGCAATTAAAACTGTTCAGAATCCATATTCTTTACTGAATCGTTTGTTTGAAGTGAATTCTGCCGAAGTTTCGAAATACGAAAACGTAGGCTTGCTAGGTTATTCTCCTTTAGCCTTTGGTGTTTTGACCGGCAAATTTTTGACTGGAGAAAGCCATCCAAAAGCAAGAATTAACCTTTTTCCGCAATACAAACGTTACAATAGCGAACAATGTACGCAAGCAACAAAATTATATCTGGAAATCGCTAAAAAACACGGTTTAACATTAACTCAATTGGCAATGGGATTTGTGTTGCAGCAGCCATTCTTAACTAGTGCGATTATTGGCGCAACAACTTTAGAGCAATTAAAAGAAAATATCGATACGATTGATGTTACACTTTCTAAACAAATCCTGGCTGAAATTGATGCGGTTCAGGCTATTATTCCAGATCCGGCACCTTAATCAAATATTTAATAAAAAACAAAATCCCGATAACTTAAAAACTGCTATCGGGATTTTGTTTATAAATCAAACTCATCATCCAAAGACAACGAATCATTTTTAACCGCAGTAGAATCAGGAACTTTGATGCGTATTAAAGAACGTGCGTTTCCAGAAATATAAACAGGCAATTGCCCAATGGTATCTTCCGGAACTAAAAGTCCTCGACGGAACATCAGGTTCTTTAAAAACTTCTGATTTTTTAACGCATAATCTTTCAGGTTTCCTTCATCATTAAACTGATACATGAATTTCCTCGGTTTCGGAATAATGGTCGCCAAATACAAACATTCGTCTACATTTAAGGCAGAAGGATTTTTTTGGAAATAAAACTGGCTCGCTTCTCCAATTCCGTACACATTAGGCCCCCATTCGATAATGTTGAAATACACTTCCAACATTCTTTCTTTGCTTACAATTCGGTTGTTTTCCAGAATATAAACCAGTAAAATTTCTTCCAGCTTTCGCGAAAGCGTTTTTTCACGGGTCAAAAAGACATTTTTAATCAACTGCATACTAATCGTACTTGCACCACGAGAGAACTTCTTGGTTCGAATGTTTTTCAGAATCGATTGTTTGAAAGCCTCATTTATAAATCCGCGATGCGAAAAGAAAGACGGGTCTTCGGTTGTCAATACACATTTTCTCAAATACGGCGAAATCTGATCCAAAGGTGTAAAATTCGGATTCCCAACTCCAACCAAAACAGGACGCTGCAACACATTCTGAATAATGGCACGATACACAAACTCTCCGTTTAGCTTATTAAGATTTGCTTCTCCGTACTTCGTAATTACAAGATTTTCTTTATTTAACTTACTGTCAAAAACTAAAGTATTCGGTTTGTTTTTATTGAATTTAAAATCCAGTTTATAATCAAAATTCCCTGTCGCTTCCATTCCCTGAAAATGAGTAAACAGCCCATCCGGCAATGAAACGATAAAATCCTGAGCTTTCATTTTCGGGATATCGACTTTCAAAGTATAAACTGTATCTGATTCTGTATTATAAGAAACATACGGTTTGACTTTTATTTTGTTCAGCTGCATTGTGGATGTACTGTCAATCGAAATAAAATCAGAACCCAATAAAAAGCGATAATCAAATCGGGCGTTTTTAATCACCACATCTTTGTTGGCTATTTTAGGATGGTTTATCTTCAGATTAGTAATCGAAGTATAACCGTCTATATGCAACTCGCTTCCGTCTTTATCAATATTGGCTACATTCAGACGTATCGAATCAAAACTTGCTTTTAAGTTATACCGTTCATCCAGATAAGGAACTCTGATTGCGCCTGTATCCAGATTAAAAAAACGAATATCAGCTTTTTTATTTCTAGGATCGGCAAAACCTTTAATATTCCATCTCTGGTCAAAGTTTTTACTCTGAACATGCAGATTGGTTGTGAGCTGCTTATTATCCAAAACCAGTTTATTAATGGCTATAGTTGCTTTTTTACCATTATCATCAATTTTGAAATCCAGATTTTCCAGCTTCATATCTGTCGGAACCAGATTCAGCAATTTTGAAATAATACGATAAGCATAATCTGCATATTTTCTTTTTTCCTCTGATTTTTCTTCGGAGTTATTTCTTTTCAAAAAAGCATCAAAATTTCTGATTTTTCCTTTTTTGACTAATTGAATATAGCCTTTATCTATTTTTAAAGTTCCAATCTGAACATCTCCAATTAACAAATTAGAAAGACTTACACTGGTTTCTATATTTTTTATACTGAAAAGAGTATCAGCATTTTTTGGGACCAGCACTACATCTGTCAGTTTAATACTCGACAATCCCTCAAAAGAAGCTTCTTTTATAGAAAAATCACTGTTGTAATCCACAGCCATTTTGTGCGTTACTTTGGCAACAGCCTGCTTCAAAAGTGAATTTCGAAAAGAATACAAACCAATGCAAAGCAAAATAAATAGCACTACCAGTACTTTTAAAACTTTGAATATTTTTTGTTTTGGAAATTTCATACGTAAGTTTTAACCCGTTGGGTAAAATTAAAAATAAGTGTCAGGCTGAGCGGAGTCGAAGCACTCTCCTATCCAAAATTCTTCGACTCCGCTCAGGATGACATCAATTCCTTAAATTATTAATGATGTATTCTCCCAATTTTATTTTATTTTTCAATCTCATACAGCAGTTAAATTTTATAAAAATTAACCAAACAGAAAACTCGCCACATCTTCAATTTTAGCCACGAGTTCGATTTTGATTCCTGTATTTTTTAAGGCAATTTTATTATATTTTGATACAAAGATAGTATTGAAACCTAACTTTTCTGCTTCCTGAATGCGCTGATCTACACGATTGACAGGGCGAATTTCACCGGAAAGGCCAACTTCACCGGCAAAACAGAATCCTTTTGTTACCGGAATATCTTCATTGGAGGATAAAATAGCAGCAACAACTGCCAAATCGATTGCAGGATCGTCAACAGAAATTCCTCCTGTTACGTTCAAAAAAACATCTTTTGCTCCAAGACGGAATCCGGCTCTTTTTTCTAAAACTGCCAAAATCATATTGAGCCTTTTGGCATTATATCCTGTCGTGCTTCTTTGTGGCGTTCCATAAACAGCTGTGCTTACCAGCGACTGAATCTCAATCATCAACGGTCGCATACCTTCCATAGTGGTGGCAATCGCTGTTCCTGACATTTCTTCGTCTTTATGTGAAATTAATATTTCTGAAGGGTTGCTTACTTCGCGCAGACCGCTTCCTAACATTTCATAAATACCCAGTTCGGCAGTTGATCCAAAACGGTTTTTTAGAGAACGTAAAATTCGGTAGACATGATTTCTGTCGCCTTCAAACTGCAAAACAGTATCCACCATGTGCTCCAGAATTTTTGGCCCTGCTATATTTCCGTCTTTCGTAATATGTCCAATTAAGATAACCGGAATACTGGTTTCTTTTGCAAATTTGATTAATTCTGCAGTCGTCTCCCTAATCTGCGAAATACTTCCTGCAGTAGATTCGATATAATCGGTATGCAGTGTCTGAATCGAATCAATAATCACAATTTCAGGCTGAATTGCTTCAATCTGTTTGAATATATTTTGCGTTTTGGTCTCCGTCAGAATATAACAATTGTCACTATCCGGCGTGATTCTTTCGGCACGCATTTTTATTTGTTTCTGACTTTCTTCACCAGAAACATATAAGGTTTTATAAGGTAATTTTAATGAAATTTGCAGCAAAAGGGTACTTTTTCCAATTCCAGGCTCACCTCCCAAAAGCGTTAAAGATCCCGGAACGATTCCGCCTCCCAAAACACGATTCAACTCTCCGTCGGTCGTATCCATCCGGACTTCCTGAGCCGAATCAATTTCGGTTATTTTTAAAGGTCTTGGTGCCCGGTTTGCTGGAGTGGGTTCGCTTTTCCACGCTACTTTTTCCTGCTTCTGAATAATTTCTTCGGCAATAGTATTCCATTCTTTACAGGCATTACATTGTCCTTGCCATTTGGCATATTGAGTTCCGCAGTTTTGGCAAAAGAAGGAAGTTTTAACTTTTGACATTATTTTGTTTTTTTGGCAAGCGTATTCATTTCATCAATCTTCTCGTACATCATATCTCTGGTCAGCTCACCAATTGGCTCCATTTGTGAAGCATTTTGGTATTTTTTTGATGCTCTTTTCGGCTCACCCATTTTCTCATACATCAAACCTAGCTCATACTCACCCAACATGGCACGTGGATAATCAACATTAGCAATTTCGGCCATTTTACCCAATTCGTCATAAGCATTATTTTTTAGAATAAGATTTTCAATAACCTTAAAATCATTCATTCTAACCGGAATATCTACTCCTAAAACCTCAGACATGGTATTGTATTTCGCATCAAGGTAATCAGCATAACCCGATTTTAACACCGCAATTTTGTCTTTAAATTCAGTAGAGTTGATTGGCTTATAAACTTCAAAAATATGATATAATGCACTCGGAATCGAATGTAACACTTCTGTATAATGCGTTGAATTTTTAAATAAATCGTATTTGTAATTTACAAGAGGATTATTTGCAATTTTGATATTACTGTCCAGTTTTTCTATTGGCTCTTTGATTTTTTTGATATCTCCATCTCCTGCAGACAGGTAGTAAAAAAACGGTTGTTTTACTTTTGCAAATTTCTCCGGAATACGTATTTCCATTTTTGGTGCAAGTTCAGGACTCAAACAAATATATCCGTTAAAAAGAGGAATATCTTTATACAAGTAAAAATTTATAAAACTCGCTGTTATATCATGTCCTGCTATAATTTTGAACGGGGATGTTCTGTAATTCTTTTCAATGTAAGGAACTAATTCTGCACCAATAAATTCAAAAAACTCAGCTCCTTTTTCAAATGGCAATCCCTGATTCTGATCGATAGTAGAATCATCATAACGCTCACCATCATTATTTTGATGAATACCAATAATAATCATTTCAGGCAAATCATCCCAATAAACACCATAACTTACAGCTCCTGAAAAAGGGTCAAATAAATAATCGCCATCGAGCAGATATAAAACAGGGTATTTTTTTGAAGGGCTTGTTTCGTAAGAAGCCGGAAGACCAATGGTGATTCTTCTTTCGCTTCCTAGTTTTTCAGATTTAATATTATCGAATTTCTTTTGTGAAAAAACCGAAATAGAGATTAAGGTAATTAATAAGCAAACTTTTTTCATGATTTGGGAAAATTAAAAAGTATTAAAATTATGGTGCCAATATAATACTTTTATTTGCTTTTTGTGAAAATGTGATTTTAAAATCAAAGAAATTTAAGACAAAAGAAATCAGCTTTGTCCAAAAATATTTTGACAAATCATAAAGAAAGGCAATTTTAAAAACTTAAGAGAGTTTTAGGTCAGCGAATTATCATTTTCATTAGGAAAAACAATCCATGGTTTGAAGGTTTTTGCTTCTTCAAATTCCAGGGTTGCATACGAAATAATGATAATAATATCGTCTTTTTGAACTTTTCTGGCAGCCGGTCCGTTCAGCGTTATCTCACCCGAATTTCGCTCACCTTTAATAGCGTAAGTTTCAAAGCGTTCTCCGTTATTGATATTTACAATAGATACTTTTTCGCCTTCAATAATATTTGAGGCATCCATTAAGGCTTCATCAATAGTAATACTGCCAATATAGTTAAGATCGGCCCCGGTTACTTTAACACGATGAATTTTTGATTTTATAACTTGAATTTGCATTTTGCAAAGGTAATTTAATTTAATGATATGGTGTCTATCAGCCTGATAGAATTAACAAATACTGCTATAAATGCGCGGTATTTTTTGTCTATAATTTTATTTTCAACAGGTAATAATGTCGATTCGTCAGCAATTACAAAATACTCTAAATCAAATCTTTCATTGTCCTTAAAAGAATTTTCTACAAATTCAATTGTTTCCTGTGGGCTTTTTGTCTGAAATACTTCTTTTGCTTCAGTCAGGGTTTTATAGATAATTGCTGCTTCCTTTCGTTCTTCAGCAGTTAACCGTTCATTTCGTGAACTCATTGCCAACTGGTTTTCTTCCCTAAAAATCGGACAGCCTACAACATTAACAGGTAAATTATACTTTTCGGCAAGTTTTTTTACAATCTGTAATTGCTGAAAATCTTTCTCACCAAAATAAGCATTAGTCGGTTCTACAATTTCAAACAGCCGTTTCACTATCGTTCCGACACCATTAAAGTGTCCGGGTCTGAATTTCCCCTCCATCTGGTTTTCCAGTCCGTCAAAATCAAATGAACCTGATATGGTGTTTCCTTCATAAATATCATCTACAGAAGGAGCGTATAAAATCATTTTATCGCTCAGTCCTCTCATTTTCCTGACATCTTCCTCGAGTGTTCTTGGATATTTTTCGAGATCCTCAGGATTATTAAACTGGGTAGGATTTACAAAAATACTCACAACAGTATCATCATTTTCTTTTAGAGAACGTTGCATTAAAGCCAGATGTCCCTGATGTAAAGCACCCATAGTTGGCACAAAACCTATCGTTGAATTTGCAGTTTTGATAGTTTTTAAATATCCTTTCAGGGCTGCTTTGCCGTAGAAAATATGCATGGCGGTATTATTAAAATTTGTGCAAACATAATATATTAGTTATAAACTGCATAAAATTTTGTAATTTTGCAACGTTTTTATTACCAAAAATTAAGTAAAATACTATTATGAAAGAGAAGAGGATATTATATGTATCATCTGAAGTCGTGCCTTATTTGGCTGAAAATGAGGTTTCATTAATGTCTTACGATGTGCCGAAAATGATAAATGACCAAGGTGGTCAGATAAGAATTTTCATGCCAAGATATGGAAACATTAATGAAAGAAGACACCAACTACACGAAGTAATCAGACTTTCAGGGATGAATTTGGTAGTGAACGATTTAGATATGCCGCTGATTATCAAAGTAGCCTCTATCCCGAAAGAAAGGATACAGGTCTATTTTATTGATAATGATGAGTATTTTAAACGCAAAGCAACTTTTGCTGATGAAGAAGGCGTTTTATATCCTGACAATGATGAAAGAGCGATTTTTTTCGCAAAAGGAGTTGTTGAAACTGTAAAAAAATTAAATTGGGTTCCGGATATAATTCATGTTCATGGATGGCTTGCTGCTATGCTGCCTATTTATATGAAACATTATTATAAAAATGAAGCTCTGTTTTCTGAGACCAAAATCGTGACATCCGTTTATGGACAATCTTTTGATGAAAACCTTGATTTGGAAATGATCAATAAGGTAAAATTTGACGGCGTACCACATGAATCAGTTGCAGATTTAGAAACCCCTAATTACGAAAACATATTAAAAGCAAGCGTATTACATTCTGATGCGGTAATTATTGCATCTGAAAATGTATCACCAAGTTTAACAAAATTTATAGAATCTTCAGGAAAACCTTTTTTACCTTTCGTCGCGAAAGATGCATTTGCAGAGGCTTATACAAATTTCTATAAAACAATGGGACTTTAAATTTTAACTTTATTACTAACATGCACAATACTTCTTTTTTAAAGAAAATTCTATTAATAGTAACAATCGCCTTTTTTTATTCATGTGATAAAGAATTCAATGCTATAGGCGATGACTTGATTGGAGAAAATCATTTTGATCTCGAAGCAGAAAATTACAGCGTAACTACCTACAATCAAAAAGTAACTCCTACAGCATCAAACAATTTAGCTGTAAACGCATTAGGAATATATGAAAACCCTGTATTTGGAACATCTTCTGCAGATTTCAATACACAGGTTGCATTAGACTCTTATGCCCCTTCATTGGGAGTAGAAGCGGTTATTGACAGTGTCACCTTAAATATTCCTTATTTTATAGATCAAACTAAAACAACCGTTAACACTGACGGCAGCTCTAATTATGTTCTTGACTCTATCTATGGTCCTGAAAATGGAAAAATCAATTTAAGCGTTTACGAATCTGGTATTTTCTTAAATAATTACAATGCAAACAATTACAATATCAGCCAGTTCTACAATACCGACAAAAGTGATGACTTCCTAACTCAAGCCCAAATATTAGGAACAAGATTGAACAACTCGACAAATCCTGCTGAAAACAACGAATTCTTTTTTAGTTCAAAGGAAATAAAAGAAATAACTCCTAAGACAGAAACAACGGCTGAAGTTATTAAAAGAATCAAACCTGAAATGCGTCTGCATTTGAATAAAGACTTTTTCAAAACTAAGATATTTGATGCTACTGCAAGCAAATTGGCTTCTGATGATGTGTTTAAAAATTATTTTAAAGGACTTTATTTCAAAGTAGAAAAATCAGGAAATGAAGCAGGCAGAATGGCGATGATAAATTTTAGAGGCGGAAAAATAACCATATTTTACAAATCTAAAGCCACAAAAGACGCAACAACCATTGATTCGAAAACATTGGTTATAAATTTAGGAACTTCTAGCGCCCCTGTAAACACAGTTAGCCTTTTAAAAGAAACCAACCCAAATCCTAATTATATAAATGCAACCCAAAATGATGAGACCCCAGATGAAAAGCTGTACCTAAAAGGCAGCCAGGGATCTATGGCGGTGATCGAACTTTTTGACAAAACCGATTTGGGCAGATACAATGAAAATGGTGTTTGGGAAGCCACACCTAACAGTGTATCAGATGAATTAGACGGAATAAGAAACAATGTTAAGTTTAAAAACTGGATGGCTAATGAAGCTAATTTAGTATTTACCATTGATTCTCAAAAAATGGCAAGTATAACTGGAACAGACCCCAAAACAGTTACACCAGAACCTGGCAGAATCTATTTGTATGATTTGGACAACAATACCGTACTGACTGATTATACCGCAGATCTAACTACCGCCATTAATGGTGATCCTAAAAGAATTAAAACTGTTTTCAGTGGCATTATTAATATAGACCAAACAAGCAAAAGAGGTGCTACTTACAAAATAAGAATAACAAATCATATCCGAAATCTTATTAAAAATACGGATGTTAAAAACGTAAAATTAGGCGTTGTTGTAACAGAAGATATCAACACCGTAACATCTAGTAAATTAGATCAAACAAAAATTGAGGCAGGAAGTAAAATTATGATATCTCAGTTACCTATAGCATCGGTAATGAATCCATTAGGAACGGTGTTATATGGAAGTAATATTCCCGAAAGCGATGTGGATAACTATGCTAAAAGAGTAAAGCTTCAAATTTACTACACGAAACCAAATTAAAAAATAATATATGTGTGGAATTGTTGGATATATAGGACACAGAGAGGCTTATCCTATTGTTATCAAAGGATTGAAGCGTCTGGAATACAGAGGTTATGATAGTGCCGGCGTAATGTTATACGACCAGAAAAACATCAAACTTTGTAAAACAAAAGGAAAAGTTTCGGATCTTGAAGAAAAAGCAAAAACAAACTTCACAAATAACGGAACTATCGGGATTGGACATACGCGCTGGGCAACTCATGGAGTCCCTAATGATGTTAACTCGCACCCGCACCTTTCTAATTCAGAAGAATTAGTTATTATTCACAACGGAATAATTGAAAACTATGCTCCTCTTAAAGAAGAATTAATCAAGAGAGGTTACACTTTTAAATCAGATACAGATACTGAAGTTTTAGTAAATCTTATTGAAGAAGTTCAAAAAAAAGAAAAAATAAAACTTGGAAAAGCAGTTCAAATAGCTTTAAACCAAGTAATTGGAGCTTATGCAATTGCTGTTTTTGACAAAAAAAACCCTGATGAAATTGTAGCTGCAAGACTAGGAAGCCCACTGGCTATTGGTGTAGGAGAAAATGAATTTTTTATTGCCTCTGATGCCTCTCCGTTTATTGAATACACTTCAAATGCAGTGTATCTTGAAGATGGAGAAATGGCTAATATAAGATTACACAAACCTCTTAAAGTCAGAAAAATAAAAGACGATTCGTTAGTTGACCCTTACATTCAGGAGCTTCAGATGAATTTGGAACAGATTGAAAAAGGAGGCTACGATCATTTCATGCTAAAAGAAATATATGAGCAGCCAAGTGTGATCAAAGATACGTACAGAGGAAGACTTCATGCAAATGAAGGAATTGTTCAGATGGCAGGCGTTGAAGATAATATTGAAAAATTTTTAAATGCTAAACGTATCTTAATTGTAGCTTGCGGAACTTCATGGCATGCAGGTTTGGTAGCGGAGTATATTTTTGAAGAGTTTACCCGTATACCTGTTGAAGTGGAATATGCTTCTGAATTTAGATACCGAAACCCTATTATAAACAAAGATGATATTGTTATCGCTATTTCTCAATCGGGCGAAACAGCTGATACCATGGCCGCTATTAAACTGGCAAAAGAAAACGGCGCTTTTGTATTTGGAGTTTGTAATGTGGTTGGATCATCTATTTCAAGAGAAAGTCATGCAGGCGCCTATACACATGCCGGACCTGAAATTGGAGTAGCTTCGACTAAAGCTTTTACCACTCAAATTACCGTTTTGACAATGATTGCCTTGAGATTAGGAAAAGCAAAAGGAACGTTGTCAAACACAGATTTCCATACCTTTTTACAAGAATTAGAAATAATCCCGGAAAAAGTAGCAGAAGCGTTAGAAACAAACGAGAGATCCAAAGAAATTGCTGCAGCTTTTAAAGATGCGCCTAACTGTTTATATCTGGGACGTGGTTATAATTTCCCGGTAGCCCTTGAAGGAGCATTAAAACTAAAAGAAATATCATACATACACGCAGAAGGATATCCTGCTGCAGAAATGAAACACGGACCGATTGCATTAATTGACGAACAAATGCCAGTTATTGTTATCGCTCCTAAACAAGGTCATTATGACAAAATTGTAAGTAACATTCAGGAAATAAAATCAAGAAGTGGTAAAATCATAGCAGTAGTTACTAAAGGCGATACTCAAGTTCGCGAATTAGCCGATTATGTTATCGAAATTCCGGAAACTTCTGATGCATTATCACCACTTATTACCACAATTCCTTTACAGCTTTTATCTTATCATATTGCTGTAATGAGAGGCTGCAATGTCGATCAGCCACGTAACCTTGCAAAGTCAGTAACTGTAGAATAATTTTAAAATTTATATAATTATTTAAAGCGGGATTTATATCCCGCTTTTTTTATTGCCAAACTTTTTTATTATCAATCGAATTTTTAAGATAAATTCAGTTTTTTTCTTAAAATTATTATGTATGCATACTATTTATTAGATTTAACAATTCTTTCTTGATTTAAATTTAATAAAACCACATAATAAATACTCACAATAAGAGCTGAATTTATGATAAATATTAATTTTTTTTAACGTTTTTTTATTAATATTAAAATTATTTGTATTTTGGCTATACGAACTAACAAAAAACTAACCCATGAGAGCATACTTATTAATTATGTTGTTTATCAGCGGATTATCCTTTTCGCAGAGTACTGTTACAGGTTCAGTCACAGACAGCAACAAACAATCAATTCCTGGAGCCAATATTAACATAGTTGGAAGTTCAACCGGGGCTTCTACCGACTTTGATGGCACTTTCAAATTGAACACAACTTCAAAACCACCTTTTACGATTAAAGCATCGGCAATTGGGTTCGAAACTAAAACTATCAACATCACATCTGCAAATCAAAATGTCAGCGTGATTTTAAAAGAAGAAGAGACCAAACTTGATGAAATAGTTGTTTCAGCATCCCGAACTCCTGAACGCATTTTAGAATCACCTGTAACTATCGAAAGAATGGGGATTCAGGACATTAAAAAAACAGCCTCTCCTTCTTTTTATGATGGATTAGAAAATTTAAAAGAGGTACAGATGAATACCAGCAGTATGACTTTTAAATCTGTTAATACAAGAGGGTTTGCCACTGTAGCAAACACACGTTTTCTTCAATTAGTTGATGGAATTGACAATTCATCACCATTATTAAATTTCGTTTTAGGAAATATGATTGGAGTATCAGAAATTGATACTCAAAGCGTCGAATTACTTCCTGGTGCCTCATCAGCTCTATATGGCGCAAATGCTTTTAACGGAATTTTGTTTATGAATAGTAAAAATCCTTTTACTAATCAGGGAGTTTCTGCTTATTTTAAATACGGAATGACTTCCCAGGAGGCAGCAGGAACAAATAACTACTATGACTTGGGTGTAAGATTTGCACATGCCTTTAATAAATATTTTGCAGCCAAAGCCAACTTTACTTATATGGAAGCTACAGATTGGTATGCAACAAATTATAACGACAAAACAATTGCCGGCACAGACAGAACAGACCCAAATTATGATGGTATAAATGTTTATGGCGATGAGGCAACTACCAATATAAAAGGGGTTGGTCAAAAATTAGCCGCAATGGGAATAATACCTTCTGGAGCAGTTAATTTACTACCTAACAGCAATGTAAGCAGAACTGGATACAACGAAACAGACCTTACCAACAACAAAGCAGGCAATACGAAAATTGATTTTTCTTTCCACGGAAGACCATTTGGCGATGAAAGATTAGAAATCATCTGGCAAAGCAAGTTTGGTTTTGGGAATGCCGTCTATCAGGGAGCCAACAGATATTATTTAAATGATTTTTTTATGCAGCAGCATAAATTAGAATTTAAAGGAAAGAATTTTTTCTTAAGAGGATACATGACCACAGAAGATGGTGGACATTCATACGACATGGTTTTTACCGGGATTAATGTAAACAGAAAATGGAAAGATGACAATACCTGGTTTGGACAATATGCCGGAGCATACATTCAGGGGACTTTAGCAGGTATGACACCTCAACAAGCTCATGCAACTGCAAGAACAACTGCTGATACCGGACGTTTTCTACCTGGAACACCAGAATTTCAAAATGCCTTTAACCAAGTGATTAATGACGAAAGCGTGCTGTCTGGATCTAAATTGGTAGATAATTCAAAAATTTATCATTCAGATGCAAATTACAACTTTAAAGATCTTATCAAATTTGCTGAAATTCAGGTTGGCGGCTCATATAGATTATACGAGTTAAATTCCCACGGAAGAATTTACACAGATGCAGACGGACCAATTAACTATAATGAATATGGTATTTATACACAGTTAACAAAAAGATTCCTTGACGAAAGATTAAAATTTACAGGATCAATTCGTTACGACAAATCTAAAAACTTTGATGGAAACTATTCCCCTAGGTTGTCTCTTGTATATTCAGCAGGAGAAAAGAAAAATCACAACTTTAGAGGATCATTTCAGACAGGTTTCAGAAACCCTACCACACAGGATCAATATATAGGCTTCAATATTGGTAGAGCAGTATTAATAGGTTCTGCCCCTGATAACCTGACAAGATTTAGCGAAACTTTTACTCTTAGCGCAGAAGGACAAAGCTATGCAAACAGTACAACAAAAAACATGACAGGAGTTGATGCTTATAACAACTCGTATCTTGCAAGTTCAGTTGAAGCGTTTAGCGCAATGGCAGGAACAAACCCAACAGCAGCCGCAGCATTGTTAAAGAAAACAAGAGCCAATTATGTAAAACCGGAACAGGTAAAAGCTTTTGAGTTAGGATACCGCTCAATTTTTAAAGATTTTTCAATAGATCTTAACGGATATTATAACATTTACAATGACTTTATCGGCAACCTTAATGTTGTTTCCACTTATTATGGAACAGCTCAAGACAACCCAAACTTACCAGTTCCAAATGCTCCTGTTACAGACCCAGGTGCTCAATCAATACGAGCTCTTCAAAATAGTGAATACAGAGCTTATCAGATATATACAAACTCTGACGTAGAAATTCATTCCCTTGGATTCGGTGTAGGCCTTTCAAGAAAAATAATTGCTGACTTTGAATTAGGATTAAATTATAACTATGCCCAATTTGATTTTGACCAATCTAAAGACCCAAGCTTTGAAGCCGGTTTTAACACTCCAAAACACAGGTTCAAAGCTTCTATTGGAAATGAGAAATTATTTGAAAATTTTGGTTTTAATGTCAGTGCAAGATGGAACAGTGAGTACGAGTGGGAATCAACTTTTGCAGACGGCACAATTGAATCAGCAACTGTAATTGATGCGCAGATTAATTATAGTTTACCAAAATTAAAATCGACATTCAAGTTAGGCGCTTCAAATATTGGAGGAAAAGAATATACCCAGGTAATAGGAGCAGGATTAATTGGACAACAATATTTTGCTTCCTGGACCATTAATCCATAATTAAAAATTACTAAACCAACACATTATTTTTCTTGTCAAACTTTGGCAAGCAATAATTTAAAATATATAAATTATGATAAAAAATTTCAAATGGCTGTTAGTGGTTTCTTTAGCCTTTGCAGCCTGTAACAGTGATGATGATACCGTTAAAGACAACAACTCATCTGATGGATTACCCTTAACTTCTGGTTCAGCAGACTTTTCAAAATATGTTGCTTTGGGAGATTCTTTTGCTGCGGGATTCTCAGATGGAGCATTATTCAAAGCAGCTCAGGAAAATGCATATCCTAATATTTTAGCCCAACAATTTAAACTGGCAGGCGGCGGAGATTTTTCAACTCCATTTATGACTGATAACATAGGAGGGTTTTCTTCAGGCGGTGTTCAGATACCCGGCCTTGGTGTTAGATTATACCTTGATGTAGCAACAAGCACTCCCGTTCCTGTACAAGGTGTTTCAGCAACAGATATAAGTACACATTTATCCGGAACATTCAACAACATGGGTATTCCTGGCGCAAAAGCAACACATTTGGCCTTTGCTGGTTATGCCGCTGCTAATCCATATTTTGGAAGGATTGCATCATCAGCTTCAGCGACTGTTTTGACTGATGCAGTAGCCCAAAACCCTACATTCTTCTCCTTATGGATAGGCGGTAACGATGTTTTAGGATATGCAACTTCGGGCGGTGACGGAACAAACCCAATTACCCCTACAGCAACTTTTGATGCTGTTTATAAAAATCTAGCTGCAGAATTATCTAAAAATGGCCGAAAGGGAGTTATTGCAAACTTGCCTTACATCAACACATTACCACATTTTACGACAGTTCCCTACAACCCCTTAACAGTTAGCATTCTTGGAGGCGGAAATGCAACAGTGGGAGCCGCTACAATAAATGCACTTAACACACAATTATATGGCCCGCTAAAACTTGCATTAGCTAATTTTGGTGCTGGAGACAGAATAAATTTATTATCTGCAACTTCAGCAAACCCGTTATTAATAAAAGACGAATCACTCACTAATTTATCAACTCAGCTTACAGCCGCATTTACACCTAGTTTAGGAGCACAGACAGCAGCAATCTACGGCGCAATTTTTGGTCAGGCTCGTCAGGCTACATCCGCAGATTTAGTTCTTTTGACCACAAGATCCGCAATCGGAACAGCACCAACACCTTCAAATTCAGGAATTGGCGTAGCACCAACAGCACCGCTCGATAAATTTGGAATAACATATCCACTTCAAGACAAATACATTTTGATACCAACTGAAATAGCAGAAATTAAAACGGCTACAGACGCCTATAATATTACTATTGAAGCTGCTAAAGAAACACACGGATTAGCTTTTGTAAACACAAAAGAAATCATGGATAAATTAAACACAAAAGATGGAATTTCGGTTAATGGATATACCATGACCTCAACTTTTGTTACAGGAGGAAGCTTTTCATTAGATGGAATTCATCCCTCTCCAAGAGGATATGCTTTTATTGCAAATAAATTTATCGAAGCAATTAATTTAAAATACGGTTCAAATTTAAAAGGCGTAGATGTAGGCAACTACCAAATACTATTTCCAAAAACATTACAATAAAGCCAATTTTTTTAGTAGAAAAGACCACTCGTTTTTACAACGCAGTGGTTTTTTTATTATTAGTAATTTTTATATTATTAGACATTTGGGTTGCGTGTTTTAATAGTATAACAAAAAACTAAGTATTTTTTATAAAAAAAATATTGATTTTATATTTTAAAAAATTATCTTTGCGCTCTGAAAAAAGAGGTATTTTCGATAAACCTAAATAGCTATTTAATAAACACATAAGTAATGTCAAAAGTAATAGGAAAAGTTGCTCAAATCATTGGACCAGTAGTTGACGTAGTTTTCAACGGTAAAGATGTTGAACTTCCAAAAATTTATGATTCACTAGAAGTCACTAAAAAAGATGGAACGTTATTAGTTCTAGAAGTACAATCTCACATTGGAGAAAACACTGTTCGTACAATCTCTATGGACTCTACAGACGGTTTGTCTAGAGGATATGAAGTAGTTGGAACTGGTAATCCAATCCAAATGCCAATCGGTCCAGACGTATATGGCCGTTTATTTAATGTTGTTGGAGACGCAATTGATGGTTTAGGTGAATTGCCTAAAAACGGAGAAAACGGTCTGCCTATCCACAGACCAGCTCCAAAATTTGAAGATTTATCAACTTCATCTGAAGTTTTATTTACAGGTATCAAAGTAATCGATTTGATTGAGCCTTACGCAAAAGGAGGTAAAATTGGATTGTTCGGTGGTGCTGGTGTTGGTAAAACAGTATTGATTCAGGAGTTGATCAATAATATTGCAAAAGGTCACGGTGGACTTTCAGTATTCGCTGGAGTAGGTGAAAGAACACGTGAAGGAAATGACTTGCTTCGTGAGATGCTTGAGTCAGGAATTATTAAATACGGTGATGATTTCATGCACTCTATGGAAAATGGAGGATGGGATTTATCTAAAGTAGATATGCCAGGAATGAGAGAGTCTAAAGCTACTTTCGTTTTCGGACAAATGAATGAGCCACCTGGAGCTCGTGCACGTGTGGCACTTTCAGGATTATCTATCGCTGAGTATTTCCGTGATGGAGCTGGATCTGACCAAGGTAAAGATGTATTATTCTTCGTTGATAATATCTTCCGTTTTACACAAGCAGGTTCTGAGGTATCAGCACTTTTAGGACGTATGCCATCTGCGGTAGGTTACCAGCCAACATTGGCAACTGAGATGGGTGCTATGCAAGAGCGTATTACATCTACAAACAAAGGATCTATCACATCTGTACAGGCGGTTTACGTTCCTGCGGATGACTTAACTGACCCGGCGCCGGCTACAACTTTCGCCCACTTAGATGCTACAACAGTATTGTCTCGTAAAATTGCTGAGCTAGGTATTTATCCAGCGGTTGACCCGTTAGATTCTACTTCAAGAATTTTGACTCCACATATCTTAGGAGATGAGCACTACAACTGTGCACAAAGAGTAAAAGAAATTCTTCAAAAATACAAACAATTACAAGATATCATCGCGATTCTTGGTATGGAAGAGTTATCTGAAGAAGATAAACTTTCTGTATCCAGAGCACGTCGTGTACAACGTTTCTTGTCTCAGCCATTCCACGTAGCGGAGCAGTTTACAGGTATCCCAGGTGTATTAGTTGATATTAAAGATACTATCAAAGGTTTCAACATGATTATCGATGGTGAATTAGATCACCTTCCTGAAGCAGCTTTCAACTTGAAAGGTTCTATTCAGGATGCAATCGAAGCTGGAGAAAAAATGTTAGCTGAAGCATAATCTAGTTTTCAGTATTCTGTCACAGTATTCAGTACTGAGACTGTTAACTGAGACTGTAAACTAAAAAAAATATGATTTTAGAAATAGTATCACCAGAAGCAAAATTATTTTCAGGAGAAGTAACATCAGTTACATTACCTGGAGTTGATGGTAGCTTTCAAATTTTGAATAATCACGCTCCTATTGTTTCTATTTTGGAAAAAGGAACTATTAAAATTGCAGCAGCAAGCTTTAATTTCCCTAAAGAAGTAGCGGATAAATTCACGAAAGTAAACGACCAGACCTACACATTGGACATCACGTCAGGTACTATCGAAATGAAAGACAATAAAATAATTGTTTTAGCAGATTAAGACAATTAATTTCAGAATAAGTAAAAAAGCCAAACGAAAATGTTTGGCTTTTTTTTATTTTTACAATTATGGAAAATCAAAATTCAGAACAATTAATTTACACCTCAAAAAGATCTTTTTGGCATTTTCTATTAGCTGCTCCACTTTATTTCTTTACCCTTGTTACAACACTTAAAATGATAAAACTTTTTTTGTTGGGAGAAATATTGAATGCTTTAAAGTTTAGTACTGCTGTTCTTTTTATGTTTATATGTGCTGCCGGATTGACATTTACTAAAAAAATATATTCAAACAGTACCTCGAAAAACATCCGTTTTAATTTTACTTTATTTCAAATGCGATTATGCAAGGATATTATTTTCAAAAACATCCTTTACGTTTCTGTATATAAAAATCATTCCGACAGGGATTTCGAAGTACAACTATGGTTTACAGAAACTAAGAAAAAATCTGTTTCTATTCATTTTAGATATCAATCTGCTTTCAGTATTGCCTCTAAAATTGCCCGTGGTTTGCAAATTGATTTATTAGACGCAACAGAAAAAGGAAACTTCAAATGGATTAAAAAAGAAGATTTACAAATAGCCAGAGATGTTTGATAACGAATTCTTTTTACACTAAATCACTCATCTTTTACAAACTCCATAATGTCTCCAGGCTGACATTCCAGTATTTCACATATCAACTCTAAAGTCGAAAACCGAATAGCCTTAGCTTTTCCTGTTTTCAAAATAGAAAGGTTGGCTGTCGTAATGCCAATTCGTTCTGCCAGTTCGTTTGAACGCATTTTTCTTTTAGCAAGCATTACATCTAAATTTACAATTATTGGCATAATTATATTGTTAAGTCGTTTTCATTTTGAAGATCATAGCCGTAATTTAATAATTTGGCCAAAACAAGACAGCATAACCCAAAGAAAAGCACTTCAAAATTGTATTCAGGAATAGTAGTAAGATTCATAAAATTAAATTTTGATTCCTCAATCGAAGATATTGAATGGGTATAAATAATGCCGGATATATATTGCATTGTAATTACACTTGCAACTAGATTCACAAGCTGATATGCTATTAATGAATAACCAATGTTTTTGATTCTTTTATTCAACAAATCGTTAAAAACAAAGTCTTCTCTTAATTGCTTAAAAAAACGCATAAACTGAAAAACAACAAACAATATCAAAATTAGCGACAAATAGTTTTTTAATATCAAAACCGATTTAAAAAAGAAATCTTTAGGATTAAGAGTAAGCTTAATTTCAGCGTTATAATCCTTAACCGTTGGGTTAATGGTTTCTTTTTTAATTTCAAATTCCTTGTCGTTATATATCTCAAAACTGTTTATCTGATACGTTTTCACATATTGAGTATCTTTTTTAACTTCATTGAACAGTTCATTTGCTTCCTCATTTTTAGATTTCAGAACTATTCCCTTATTAAATTTACCTTTATAATTAATTAAAGTATCCGGAATATTCAATTGAATTTGAGCCTTTACCGGATATCCTTTCGAATGATGCGTAGAGGAATCAAAATTTTTGAAACTGCCATTTGGTATAAATTCAAAGCAAAGGGTAAACAGCAAAACAAGCTGACAGAGACGAAAACTTAATCTCGATATAATGTAAAGAACTGTTAGTAATCTGGAATTATTTTTCATAATTAATGCGTTTTTGTTTGATACAAATATATAAAAATTATCGAAAAACAATAATTTTTAATCATTAAACAATACTATTAAATCCTTTTTAAAGATTTTCATTTCACCAAAACCCAATCCCTTCCTTTGATTTACAGAAATCAGCTTCAGATTCCTCTCAATTTTCTAACTTTGCTTTTATGAAATTACCTGAAAACCTCAATCAGAAACTTGAAAATCGAAAGCTGAACAATTCGCTTAGAAAACTTCCTGCGTTTAATAATCTGGTCGATTTTTCGTCTAATGATTACATTGGTTTTTCAAAATCAGAGTCTATTTTCAAACACACTCATGCTTATTTGCTGGAAAATGAAATTTTTCAGAATGGAGCAACAGGCTCCCGCTTAATTTCGGGCAACCATACTTTGTACCAGATTGCAGAGGCTTTTATTGCCGAATTTCACGAAGCAGAATCCGCTTTAATTTTTAATTCGGGCTACGATGCCAATCTTGGCTTTTTTAGCGCTCTGCCGCAGCGAAATGACGTTATTTTATACGATGAACTCAGTCATGCTTCTATTCGCGATGGAATTTTAATGTCTAACGCTAAATCGTATAAATTTAATCATAATGATTTTGAAGATTTAGAACGGTTAATTCGAAAATTTCCCGACACTAATATTTATGTTGTTACTGAAACCGTTTTTTCTATGGACGGTGATAGTCCAAATCTGGAAGAATTAGTACAACTGACCGAAAAATACAATTGTTATCTGGTAGTTGACGAAGCGCACACATTAGGCGTTTTTGGCGAAAAAGGCGAAGGACTTATTCAATACCAAAAATTACATCACAGAATCTTTGCCCGAATTATGACTTTCGGAAAAGGATTAGGTTGTCATGGTGCAGCTGTTCTGGGAAATACCGAACTAAAAGAATATCTTGTAAACTTTGCCCGAAGTTTTATTTACACTACAGGATTATCACCTCATTCTGTTGCAACAATTCTGGTTGCTTACCAACAACTAGAAATTGAAGACAAAACAATTGACCAGCTACGTCAAAATATTATTTTCTTTAATCAGAAAAAAAACCTTTTAGGCTTAAAACCCATGTTTGTAAGGAGTAAATCGGCAATTCAGTCGGCAATTATTCCGGGTAACGAAAATGTAAAACGCATTGCACAACATTTACAGGATAAAGGTTTTGATGTAAAACCGATACTTTCTCCAACTGTTCCGGAAGGCCAGGAACGTTTGCGTTTTTGTATTCACAGCTATAATACTGAAGAAGAAATTATTCAGGTTTTAGAACTTCTTCGAGATTTGATTTTTTAATTATTCTGCAGAGATACGCAAAGATTTTTATAAAGAATCACAAAAAACTTCGCTAATCTTTGTATTTTTCTATGCAATTATATTTTTTTTTCACCTCTAAGCTATTGAATTTCCTCACTTTTTTAAAAAAATTATATTTTTTTGTAACGTTTTGAATCTTTGGTCACTTACGAGTCGTAATCAAATAAATCAAAACTATTATGAAATCACGATCCTCTTTCTCAAAACAAAATATTCATAAATATATCTTATTTGCATTGGCAGGATTTTTATTTGCTTTGCTATTCAAGATTTTATTAAAAGTTATTAGTGTCGTCTTCTTAGTTATCATGGCATGTTTAGTTCTAGGAACAGTTGCTTCATGGCAGAGTAATAAATTCAGTAAATAATCCAAAAGAGTTTCAATCATCAAATCAACAAATCAAATCATCATCAATCAATTATAAACTTAAACCAGTCAAAACATGAAAAATTTAATTAAATCAACAATAGCAGTAGTATTATTTATTTTTAGCGGAACAATTGAAGCGCAAAAAAAATCTCCTCAATTAGAAAACTCACTGTTATGGGAAGTTTCAGGTAACGGATTAACAAAGCCTTCTTATCTGTACGGGACCATTCATATGATTTGCGGATCTGATTATTTTCTTTCCGATAAAACAAAAAAAGCATTTGAAACTTCAAGTAAATTAGTTCTCGAAATTAACATGTCTGATCCAAAAGAAATGACAGATATGCAACAAATGGCAATGGGAAAAGAACCTCTTAGCAAAACACTAAGCCCGGAATACTTATCAAAATTAGAAACTATTTTAAAAAACAACGGATTAACCGTTCAGCAGGTAGATAATTTTAAATTATTTACGATTATGAGCCTGATTTCTATGAAATCTTTCGGATGCAATGATTTGAAATTTTATGAAATGAATTTTATAGAAACCGCAAAACAACGAAAACTACCAATCATCGGACTGGAAACAGTAAAATTACAAATGGAGGCATTCGCAAAAAGCTATACCGATACGGAAATGATCGATGCTTTAAAAGAGTCCAGTGCAGAAGAAACTACTAAACTTGTATCTCAATACAAACAGGAAAATATAACGGCTATATACGATTCATTTAGCGAAAATAAATATATGAGCAAAAAAACAAAAGAAATTATCCTTGACAACAGAAATGAAAACTGGATAAAACAACTACCGGGTTTAATGCAAAACGAAAGTTTATTTATCGCAGTCGGATCGGCACATTTAGCAGGAGAATCGGGAGTTATTAATTTATTAAGAAAAGCGGGATATAAAGTAAAACCAGTAATGAACTAGTATTATTTTGAAAGAGAAAGAACAAGAATTTTTAAAACGGATAGAAAATCATAAAGGAATTCTGTACAAAGTCTCCAAAATGTACATGGATAATTATGATGATCAGCAAGACTTATTTCAGGAAATTGTGTGCCAGCTTTGGAAATCGTACGACACCTTTCGAAATGAAAGCCAGTTTTCGACCTGGATGTATCGGGTAGCGGTAAATACAGCGATCGTTTTCCTTAGAAAAGAAAAACGGAAAGTGGACAAATATGAAATTGCTTCAGAAAACATAAAAGATGATGAAGGCGATTCGCATATCAAAGAAAGTCAACTGGATCATTTTTACAAAGCGGTTCAAAAACTCGAAAAAATAGATAAAGCGATTATCTTTTATCAGCTGGAAGGATTCTCTCATAAAGAAATAGGTGAAAATCTCGGAATATCTGAAGGAAATGCCAGAGTAAAATTAAACCGGGCAAAAGAAAAATTAAAAGAAATTATAAAAAATCAGGGTTATGGATTTTAACGATATACAAAACGCATGGAATAACGAAAAGACAGAAAATGTCGTTCTTCCGGATAATTTAGAAAAAATAAAATCAGCTAACACGCCTTTGGACAAGATTAGAAAGAATCTAAGAAATGAACTTATAGGACAGACTATTGCTGTATTAGTAATTGGGTTAACCCCCTATCTCTATCATTTTCCTGAAAAATGGATTTTGCCTTTTTACTTGTTTTACAGTATAGCTTTTGCTGTGTCGGTTTATTATTTGCTTAAACTTTATTTCTTTTATAAGAGACTCAATAAGATTGCTTTAAAAACAAAAGACAGTTTATATGAAACCTACTTTGACATAAGGCTTAATATGGAGTTGTATAAAACTTTTGGATTTGCTTTAACTCCATTTATGGTGCTGTTTATAATTGGTATTTGGTACAATAAAATTTCGCACCATCCAGGTTTTGATGTTGCTAACTTTACTAATAGACAGCTCATAAGTGTTTTTGCAGGTATTGCAATTTCTATCTTATTTATGGGATTGGCAATGGAATGGACGGTTCACTATTCTTATGGAAGATATGCTAAAGAAATCAAAAAAGTAATCGACGAATTAAAAGAAGAATAAACAACAAGCCCATCGTAATTGATGGGCTTGTTGTTTTTATTGGTATTTTTGTAGAGAATAGTACACAGAGATTCACAAAGGAAACACAAAGATTCGCAGAATATTTTTTTGAGTTGCTTTGAGTCTTCTTTGTGGATCTTTGCGAAACAACAATTTATGAAAATATTTATAACAGGAATTTCAACCGATGTTGGCAAAACAATAACTTCTTCCATTGTAGTTGAAGCTTTAGAGGCAGATTACTGGAAACCAGTTCAGGCGGGAGATTTAGAGAATTCAGATAGTCATAAAATAAAAACCCGAATTTCTAATTCAAAAACAAAAATCTTCGAAAATAGCTACAAACTAAATACACCGGCAAGCCCACATTTGGCAGCTGAAATTGACGGAATTACAATTGACCTCAAAGAAATCAAGGAACCAAAAACCGAGAACCATCTTGTTATTGAAGGTGCTGGCGGCATTTTTGTTCCGTTAAACGAAAAAGACACAATCGCAGATTTAATTCAGTCCGATTATAAAATCATTATAGTTTCCAGACATTATCTCGGAAGCATCAACCACACGCTACTGACGATTGAAGCGATTCAAAACAGAGGTTTTCGGGTTTCCGGAATTATCTTTAGCGGAAGCGAAAATAAATCGACCGAAAGCCTGATTCTGAATAAAACCGGAATAAAATGTATTGGAAGAATTGAAGAAGAACCCTATTTCGACCAAAATGTAATTAAAGAATACGCAGACTTGTTTCGGGAGAATCTTCTTGGCTTGTAGTTTATAGAAGCAAGAGAATTGAAGCGAGAGAATAGAAACAAGAATTGAGAGTTACAAAATAGACTTTCTTATCTTTGCGCAAACTATAGCGTCTTTCTTCTTGCATCTTGACTCTATAATCTATTCTCTAAAAAATGACATTAACAGAAAAAGACAACCAATACCTTTGGCATCCTTATACACAGCACAAAACTTCGCAAACCCCAATAGCAATTTCAAGAGGCGAAGGCGCTTTGCTTTGGGACGAAAACAACAAAGAATACATTGATGCCATCGCTTCCTGGTGGGTCAATCCGTTTGGACACAGCAATAAATTTATTGCCGATGCAATTTACAAACAGCTCACAACACTGGAACACGTATTATTTGGCGGTTTTACTCACGAACCAGCCATAAAAGTTGCTGAAAAACTCATGGAAATTTTGCCAAAGAATCAGCAAAAGATTTTCTTTTCTGACAATGGTTCAACCGCAGTCGAAGTAGCCATAAAAGTAGCTTTACAATATTTTTTCAATAAAGGAGAAAAACGAACCACCATAATCGCTTTCGAAAATGCTTTTCACGGTGATACTTTTGCGGCAATGGCAGCAAGCGGAATCTCCTTTTACACTCAGGCTTTTCAGGGAATGTTTATAGATGTTGTTCGAATTCCAGTTCCTGTGAAAGGTCAGGAACAAGTGAGTTTTGAGGCGCTGGAAAATGTAATTCAGCAAAATAATTGTGCGGGATTTATTTTTGAACCTCTAGTTCAGGGAGCAGCCGGAATGGTAATGTACGAACCCGAAGCTCTTGCAAAACTGATAACTATTTGCAAAGAAAACAACATTTTGACCATTGCTGATGAAGTTATGACAGGTTTTGGCAAAACCGGAAAAACCTTTGCGATGGATTATGTTTCTGAAGTTGCGGATATGATGTGCCTCTCAAAAGCTTTAACGGGCGGAACAATTCCGATGGCGATTACCACTTTTACCCAAAACATTTTTGAAGCCTTTTATGACGATGATATTAACAAAGCATTATTTCACGGACATACTTTTACCGCAAATCCAACGGGTTGTGCGGCGGCTTTGGCAAGTATAGATTTACTTCAAACTGATGTAATGCAGGCTAATATTGAACGAATCAACAAAAGCCATTTAGAGTTTCAGAAAAAAATTGAAAACCATCCAAAAGTAATTACGGTCCGAACATTGGGTGTTATTTTCGCAGTTGAAATCAAATCAGATTCAGAGGAAAGCTATTATGGCTCAATGCGTACCAAATTGTACAATTTCTTTATAGAAAATGGTGTTGTTTTACGTCCGGTTGGAAACATTGTTTATATTTTACCTCCATATATCATGACAGACGAACAGCTTCAAAAAGTGTATGCTACAATTGAAGAAGCTATTGAAATGGTCTAACGAGTAAAAACCATATAAGTGATATAAGTTCATTTAACTTTACATTGCATATTAAGTAAAGTAAAACACTAAAACTTAAATCACTTATATACTTTAATTTTTATTTAAAACCCTGCGAACTTTGCGTAAACTTTTGCGAACTTTGCCGTTAAATAAAAAAAGTTGAATACTAAAATCTCCATAACAGCATTTTCGTCTATTTCTCCATTAGGAAATAATCCTGAAGAAGTCTGGAAAAAATACCTTAACGATCAACATTGCTTTTCGCAGCAATTCTTAGATCAGCAGGAAACTTCTGTCGCAGCACTTGAAGCTGAATCCAAACAAATTATAGCTGAAGTTCGTGAATCAGATCCTAAATATAAATTTCTGGACGATTCTGTTTTGTTTGCTTTGGCGGCTTCCCGAAAAGCTGTTAAACAGGCAGGCTGGAAATCAGGAGATACATTCGGAATCAACATTGGCTCATCGCGTGGGGCAACCGATTTATTCGAAAAACATTATAAAGAATATATTGAGACCGGAAAAGCGCAAACTCTCGCCTCGCCTACCACTACTTTAGGAAACATTTCTTCCTGGATTGCCCACGATTTACAAAGTACAGGCCCTGAAATTTCGCATTCTATTACCTGTTCAACAGCACTTCATGCAATATTAAATGGTGTTGCATGGCTAAAATCAGGAATGGCCGATAAGTTTTTAGTCGGCGGAAGTGAAGCTCCGTTAACCGATTTTACAATTGCACAGATGCGGGCTTTAAAAATATATTCGCGAATTAATCAAACAGAGGAAGCATGGCCAAATCTCGCTTTTGACTTTGATAAAACGCAAAACACCATGATTTTAGGCGAAGCTGGCGGTGTATGTTGTATTGAAGCTGGCGACTCACCCAATGCAATAGCCTATATAACCGGTGTTGGATATGCAACTGAAATTCTGGAACATAATATTTCGATTTCTGCAGAAGCAGACTGCTTTCAGAAATCGATGAAAATGGCTTTAAAAGAAACCGATTTAAAAGAGGTAGACGTAATCGTCATGCACGCACCCGGCACCATAAAAGGCGATCTGACCGAACTACGTGCAATTGAAAAAGTTTTCGGAACAAATATACCATTGCTCACTACCAATAAATGGAAGATCGGCCACACTTTTGGTGCTTCAGGAATTTTGAGTTTAGAACTGGCTCTTTTGATGATCCAGCATGATAAATTTATCAATGTTCCCTTTGCAAAAACTCAAAATCAAACTAAAATCATAAAAAAGGTATTAATCAATGCCGTTGGTTTTGGAGGAAATGCCGTTAGTATTTTAATTGAAAAAGCCTGATTTATAGCGACCTGCTAAATACTAAATAATTAAGGGCAGACACAAAATTTGGCCTTCTTTTCTGACTCCTGTTTTGCATTTTTAGACATTTGTCACCTGGTTTGAATTCTTAAAAACATCTCCTTTTTAACTTTTTTTTACTTTTCTTGATAAAAAAACAAACTTTTTTTTTAAAAATAAAAAATAAAAAACATTAAATAATGTCGTCATATTAAATATTACAATTAAAAAAGATTCATAAGTATTTTTTTTTTACTTTTAGTAAACCCCAAAACTATTGTATTCAACTTCAGTAAGTTATTGTTCTATTATTAAAACAAAATCAAAACATAGACTTATGAAAAAGAGATTACGCAATATTTTTTTTATGCTGCTCATTATTCAAAATGCAGGGTATGCCCAGTTAAGCGGAAATTACATTATTAGTACCTCTTCTCCAGACGGACCAAATTTTAATACATTATTTTCTGCAATTGCTTATGTAACCGCTGTTGGGGTAAATGGTCCTGTTACTTTTTTAATAGATGAAAATCAAACCGGAATTGCAAGTTCTATAACTATTGGACCAATCTCAGGATCCAGCGCAACAAACACCTTAACGATAAAACCAAACGATGGTAAAAATATCACTATTGAAGGAGCTATTGGTGGTTCTATAGGATCGACAAAAGGACTTATTGAACTGGACAATGCCTCCTATATCATTTTGGAAGGCAACAATACAGTTAGTGATAACAATTTGACAATTTACAATTCTTACAACATAAATGACTGGGCACACAGCGGGGCTATTTGGATAAAAAACGGCACTAATCATTGCACTATACAAAATTTAACATTAAGAACAACAAACCGCACCATAGGCACAGGAGATTATTTTTTTGCTGCAGGAATTTATGCAGGTGCAGAAATAACCTCAACTCCTCCTGCCTATACTGATCCTACACATACCGACAATATAAATGTACATAATGTCTCCTTTTGGGATACCAAAAACCCTCTGTATGTTAATGGTGATAGTACAACCAGTAACTGGAATATAACAAATTGTACCATATCTAATTTGGGGCCAATTGGCCTGCAGCCTGTTTTTGGAATAGTTTTATTTAATATAAATAATTATACTATTTCAAAAAACACTATCGCTAATGTTGAAAAAACAACAAACAATACTATTGCTGCCTGCGGAATTTCTATTAGAGGTACTTCTTCTAACGGAATAATATCAGATAATACTATTTACAATATCAGGAATGATGTAGAAAACAACAGTAGTTATTCCGCTGGAATTAATATTTTCCCTGCCGGAGGAGGAAGTGGTGGTGTTAGTATTTACAATAATATGATTAGCGAAATTACGAATGCAGCAAATTTAGACAACAACGACTTTAACTATCATAATAAAGGGCATGGAATCATTATTAGAGGTTCAAATTCAAGTCCGATTGCGAATGGCGGCAATATAAACATCTGGCACAATAGCATTTCTATTAATACTATCTTAAATGGAGGAAGAGATGCATGTTTATACGTAGAAGAATACAGCAACAGCACGCTAGATATCCGGAATAATATTTTTATCAATAACTCTCCGAATGGCACACAATACTCTATACTTATTCCCGGGACAAACTTACCTACAATAAGCCGGATGAATTACAACACACATTACGTCAACTCCTTTTCTCCGGGTTATTTTAGAGCCAGATTTGGCGGAAGTGAAAGCAATGATAGTACTAATCCTGTCAGTTGGCATACTGCAACAGGAGATCCGGAAACTAATGCGGAAAATGTTTTAAACCCGAACTTTGTTTCTAATATCGATTTACATTTACAAAATATAGCAACTAATGGAGATTTATCTCTTGGAAATTCTCTGATCCCTCCAGTAAACACTGATATAGATGGAGACACAAGAACAAAACCCTATCGGGGTGCTGACGAAGCTAATATATGCTTTCAAAACGCAATCTGGAATGGTACTGCATGGAGTATTACACCACAAAGCGATTCAAATTTAATTTTCGAAGGAGATTACAGTGAAAACACTGATATTTCTGGCTGTAACTGTACCGTAAACTCTCCCGCTAATGTTATAATTCCTGATAACAAAACGATGACCATTCAGGATAAGGTTACTGTAAATGCAGGTGGTACATTGACATTTGAAAACAACGCAAGTTTGTTGCAAATAAATGATATTGCCAACACAGGTGATATTATTTACAAACGCATTACTAAACCAATGGAAAATTTTGATTACACCTATTGGTCATCACCGGTTGAAGGACAAACCACTTTTGATTTATCGCCAAATACACTCTGGGACAAATATCACGCATGGCAAAATCAAGACTGGATATTGCACACCGGTGTCATGGAAAAAGGTGTTGGATATATAATCCGAACCCCAAAAGAAGGTGTATGGCCCGCTCCTTATCCTGAAACCGTTGTTTTCCCTTATTCGCAACAGGTTCAGTTTATTGGAACACCTAATAACGGAAATGTTTTTGCAGAAACTACAGAAACCGATAAGTATTATTTGGTTGGAAATCCTTATCCTTCAGCAATTGATGCAGATCTTTTTATAGATGCCAACACTAATCTTGAAGGTGTTTTATATTTCTGGACTCATTATACCCCCATTGCTCCCAGTGGAAATAAATATGTGTATACTTCTAATGACTATGCTGTCTATAGTTTGGTAGGCGGAACGGCAACACGCGGAAACTTTGTAGACGCTAACAATAACGGTATTGCAGATCCTGGTGAAATTGTATCGGTTAATGAGCCTCTTGGAAAAATAGCTGCAGGTCAGTCTTTCTTTGCAAAAGGATCAGGAACAGGTATAATAACTTTTAGCAACAGCATGCGAATCAAAGGCGAAAATAGTCAGTTTTTTAAATTTGCCAAAAAAACCGAATCTGCAGAAAAAAGCAGGATATGGCTAAATTTAACAAACACAGAAGGAGCCTTTAAACAAATTTTACTTGGTTATGTGGAACATGCAACCAATGATTACGATCCGAAATATGATGGAACAAGTTTTAACGGAAATCAATTTATTGACTTTTACAGTATCAATCAAGGTAAAAAATATGCAATTCAGGGACGTGCTGTTCCTTTTAATGAAAATGATGAAATTCCATTAGGATACTCTGCCAATAGCGCCGGTGAATTCACGATTTCGATTGATCGGGTTGACGGAATTTTAAATACTAAAAATGTGTATTTAGAAGATAAAACAACCGGAACTCTTTTTGATTTGAAAAACCGGGTTTATACTTTTAACACTACTGTGGGGACATTTGATGATCGTTTTGTATTAAAATATATAAACCAGACATTAGGAAACGAAAATCCAGAAAAAGAAAACAACGTTGTGACCGTTTCTGTAAAAAACAGCATTATTACTGTAGCAGCACCAGATGAAACTATAGACACTATAATAATTTATAATCTGGAGGGTAAAAAAATATTCAGTAAAAAGAATATAAATCTTACTCATTTTGAAATTAAAAACTTTAGCAATCAAAACCAGGTATTATTCGTTAAAATAGAAACCAAAAACAAACAACAGTTTACCAAAAAAATACTCTTTTAACTCAATAAAAAAACCCGGAGCTTAATAGTTCCGGGCTTTATTTGAATTTGATTTCTTTAGCTTAGTTGATACTGTTCAGCATGTCGGCTATTTCATCTAATCTTGGTGTTAAGATGATCTCGATTCTACGGTTTTTAGCTTTTCCTTCTGGAGTTGCATTGCTTGCCAAAGGAGAAAATTCGCTACGCCCTGCAGCCGTTAATTTTTGTTTATTGATTTTAGCATTTTCGCTCAAAATAGCCACAATTGCAGTTGCTCTTTTGGTAGACAAATCCCAGTTGTTGGCGATTGGTCCTGAACCTGCATAAGGATCATCATCTGTATGTCCTTCGATTAAAACAGAAAGATCCGGATTGTCTCCCAATACTTTTCCTAACTCTACAACTGCTTTTCTACCCTCAGAACCCACTGCCCAGCTTCCTGAATTGAAAAGTAATTTGTTTTCCATAGAAACATATACTTTTCCGTTTTTCTGTTCTACTGTCAGTCCTTTTCCTTCAAAACCATTCAAAGCTTTAGACAACGTTTCTTTCAGCTTTCTCATCGCCTCTTCTTTCGCGGCAATCATAGCTTCTAATTCATTCAGACGGCTTGCGGTTTTATCCAGACGAGCCTGCTCTTCTGCCAGTTTTTTTGATTTTGCTTCTAATTCTGCCAGCAAATCACGGTTTTTATTCATATTTTTCTCTAAGGCATCGTTACTGTTTTTCTCCAGTGCATTATAGGAATCCTGTAAAACTTTGAATTTATTTTGTGCTGTGGCCAGATCTGCTTTTTGTTTGTCAAGTTCTGCTTTTGTACTATTTAAATCTTTGGTTAATTTGTCACGGTCTAATTCTAACTGATTTTTGGCTTTTTTTAGTTCACTGTTTTCATCAGCAATAGAACGATTTTCTTTTTTTAAATCTGAATATTTTGTTTCCAGATCGTTGTATATTTTTTTGGAAACGCAAGATGTTGAAAGTGCTAAAACCAGCAATCCCAGTGAGGCTTTTTTAATCATTTTTATGGTATTTATAATTAGGTTATTATTCTTTAAATATTCTTTTTACCGTGAAGCCCTAGCCCTGATTGAAACGGAAATCCTTTGTGTTTTTTCTTTAAAAACACAAAGATTGCAGTGGAAAGCAGGAAACAGCTCCTTATTTTTAGCATTAAAGCCTTCGACTCCGCTCAGGATGACAATTATTTTGACTTAGAACTGGGCTTTGTGTAACAATAACAATACCAAAATTATTCGATTTCGACTAAAACCGGGCAATGGTCTGAATGTATGGCATCCGGAAGAATAACGGCACGTCTGAGTCTGTGTTCAAGAGGTTGGCTTACCAGATTGTAATCGATACGCCAGCCTTTATTATTTCCTCTAGCTCCTGCACGGTAACTCCACCATGTGTAATGATGCGGATCTTTGTTGAAATGACGGAAACTGTCAATAAACCCCGTTTTCATAAAAGCATCTAACCAGGCGCGTTCAGCAGGCAAAAATCCGGAAACGGTTTTGTTGCGAACCGGGTCGTGAATATCAATCGCTTCGTGACAAATATTATAATCACCGCAAATGATGATGTTAGGAATCGTTAACCTTAATTCATTGATGTAGGTCTGAAAATCATCCATATACATGAATTTATGATCTAATCTTTCAATATTGGTTCCCGATGGAAGATACAGACTCATTACAGAAACGTCTTCAAAATCGGCGCGAAGGTTTCGTCCCTCGAAATCCATGTGATGAATTCCGGTCCCGTAAACTACTTTTTGAGGTTCAATTTTAGATAAAATGGCTACTCCGCTATATCCTTTTTTGGTTGCCGGATAATAATATTGATACGGATAGCCCGCTGCCGTAATATCCTCTGTCGGAATCTGATCCTGACTAGCCTTAATTTCCTGAAGACAAATAACATCCGGATTAGCCTGCTGAAGCCAATTTATAAATCCTTTTGAAATAGCAGCGCGTATTCCGTTTACATTATAAGAAATAATTTTCATGCGATTTTTTTAGATATCCAAAAGTAATAAAAATGCGGAAAGTTTGCATAACAAACGCTAAAAGTAGAGTTTTTTGTTATCTTTGTTCGCTGTTCTAATAAATTAAAAAAGTACATGGGTTTAGTTACCGCGAAAGAAGTTGCAAAGGCAATAAATGTTGATAAGTACGGAGTTTTTGGTACTTTTTCAGGGTGGATTCTCATGAAGGTTCTTAAAATCTCTACCCTTAATAAAATTTACGATCACAATAAACATTTAGAGGATGTTGCGTTTCTAAACGGAATTTTGGATGAGATGGAAATCAAATTTGAAATCCCTGAAGAAGATTTAAAACGTCTGCCTAAAGATGGCGCTTACATTACCATTTCAAATCACCCTCTTGGAGGAATTGATGGTATTTTATTATTGAAATTAATGCTTGAAAGAGAGCCGAATTTCAAGATTATTGCCAACTTTTTATTGCACAGAATTGTTCCGCTTAAGAAATACATTATGCCTGTAAATCCTTTCGAAAATCATAAGGATGCTAAATCAAGCGTGGTTGGAATTAAGGAAACACTGCGTCATTTAAGTGACGGAAAGCCTTTGGGAATTTTCCCTGCCGGGGAAGTTTCGACTTACAAAGACGGAAAATTAGTTGTAGATAAACCTTGGGAAGAAGGTGCTTTGAAACTGATCAGAAAAGCAAAAGTTCCGGTTGTACCGATTTATTTTCATGCCAAAAACAGTAAATTATTTTATTGGCTTTCTAAAATTGATGACACTTTACGTACTGCCAAATTACCATCTGAACTGCTTACCCAAAAAGACCGTGTGATTAAAGTTCGTATTGGAAAACCAATTTCGGTAAACGAACAAAACGAAATAGAATCTTTTGAAGAATACTCAGAGTTTTTAAGAAAGAAAACCTATATGCTCGCCAATCCTTTTGAAAAGGACAGCAAATTACTGGATCCTGCCAATTTAAAAATTCCGAAAGCACCCAAAAAAATCGTTACGCCTGCCAACGAATCCAAAATGATTGATGAAGTGCAGGAACTAAGAAACAGTGACTGCCGCTTGTTACAAAGCAAAAACTATGAAGTCTTTTTTGCAAGGGCAAAATCAATTCCGAATATTCTGCATGAAATTGGACGTTTACGTGAGATTACTTTCCGTGAAGTTGGTGAAGGAACTAACGAATCTATTGACTTAGACCAGTTTGACCAGTATTATCACCACATGTTTTTATGGGATGAGGATACTAAAAAAATTGCCGGTGCCTACCGAATGGGATTAGGCTCTGAAATTTATCCAAAATACGGAATTGAAGGATTTTACCTGAATGATCTTTTTAGGTTTGAACCTGAATTGCACGATATGATGCACAAATCAATCGAAATGGGCCGCGCCTTTATCGTTAAAGAATACCAGCAAAAACCAATGCCGCTATTCTTACTATGGAAAGGAATTATTCATACAACTTTGCGTTATCCTGAACATAAATATTTGCTGGGTGGTGTAAGTATCAGCAATCAGTTCTCTGACTTCTCCAAATCGTTAATGATAGAGTTTATGAAGTCAAATTATTATGACCCTTATATCGCACAATATATTCACCCGAAAAAGGCTTACAAAGTAAAACTGAAAGACGCTGATAAAGATTTTATCTTCGATGAAGCCGAATCAGACCTGAACAAATTTGATAAAATCATTGATGAACTGGAACCCGGAAATTTGCGTTTGCCTGTTCTGATTAAAAAATACATCAAACAAAACGCACGTGTAGTAGCTTTTAATGTGGATCCTTTGTTTAACAATGCTATTGACGGTTTAATGTATATCAGGATTGCAGATATCCCTGAAAGCACTATGAAACCGGTTATTGAAGAGTTTCAGATAGAATTGGAACGTAAATTATCTGAAAAGGAAGATATTAGTTAAGAAACTATAAAAAGAAAACCCATTTCGTTTGAAATGGGTTTTTTTATGTTTTAGAACCAGCCTTTTTTACCTACCTGATAAGTTTGATAAAAGTCTTCGTCTGTTTTGACAAGATAGATAATTCCTTCTATAAGCCCTATTAATCCTCCTAGTCCACATGCAAGATTAAGCAATATCTGAATTATTCCTTCTTTGGTATAACCTAAATAGAATTTATGAATTCCCAGATACCCTACTAAAATACCTAAAATACCTGCGACAATCTTCTTGTTTTCTTCTCTTCGAACCGGAGGATTATTCCAGTGTTCGGTTGGTCTAGTAGTTTCCATTTTTATATGTTTTAGTTACGCATCAACTTTTCCAATTTCACTAATTTCGTCAAAATCATTTTTAGGATCTGGTCCGTAAGCATTTGTTCCCTGGTCACCATCTGTACAAGCTAAAACTAATAACCAAATAGCGCCTATAATAGGAATCAATATAATCAACATAAACCAGCCACTTTTACCTACATCATGTAAACGTCTTACCCCTACACTGATACTTGGCAATATAACCAACAAACTATATAAACCACTTATTATTCCTGTTTCAGCAATTCCAAATGTTGTTCCAAGGATTTTATCTATAATCGTCAAAATGATTGATATTATTCCACTTGCTAATGCAAAATACCAATATTCGCTTCTTCTTGCACGCCCATTAAAATTTACATAATTTTCAAAAACTACTTTTTTGTACCATTCAATCATAATAATATTTTTTAGTTAATTAAAGCCTACTCTTTTGAGGATTTTCGGTTTCTCCCTTTTTAAAATTTTGTTAAATTTAACAACAATATTAAAAAAAAATAACTTTAAAAACTAATTTTCTCGCGAGGGTTTACAGAAAAACCCTGTTATTAAATTGTGAATTAGAATTGTTATTTTGAGTAAAGGGCTTTAATCTTATCCACTATAACCTGAGCCAGTCTCTCGTGGCTTTCAAATGTCCAGCCGGCAATATGAGGTGTCAGTATTACTTTTCTACCATCCAGTAAATATTGAAAGGCTTCTGGAGTATTTTTTTCTTTAAAAAGTGTTTCAAAAGATAATTTCTCATATTCCAGAACATCCAGACCTGCCCCTAAAACCTTCCCAGACTTTATTGCTTCGACCAAATCTGCCGTGACAATGTTTTTTCCACGGGAAGTATTTATGATCCAAATTGGTTTTGCAAATGCATTAATGAAATTCAAGTCGATCATTTTGTCGGTTTCAGGTGTCCACGGAATATGCAGGCTCAGAACATCTGTTTTTTGTTGTAAATCCTGCAATGAAACCTGTTTTGCGTTTTCATCTCCCATATTATCCACAATGTCGTAGCACAAAACTTCAACATCAAATCCGCGGAGTTTTTTAGCAAAGGCTTTCCCCATATTACCATAACCTATGATACCTACCGTTTTTCCGTCAAGTTCATACCCACGGTTGCTTTCCCGGTTCCATTCTCCTAAACGAATTTCACTATCTGCCTGGTTCAGTTTATTAAAAAGGGACAAAATCATTCCCAAAGTATGTTCTGCAACAGCGTTGCAATTCCCTTCCGGAGCCGCAATCAGATTGATATCCTTGTCCAGAGCATAGTCACAATCAATACTTTCAAGTCCAGCTCCTACTCTGGCAATAAACTGAAGATTGACTGCTTTATCTAAAAATGTTTTGTCAATTTTAAAACGGCTTCGAATTACAATTCCGTTATAATCCTGAATTTTTGCTTCGATTTCCTCTTTTGAAGAAGTAAAATCGGCATGATTTTCAAAACCCGCTTCTTCTAATTGTTGCCAAAGAATTGGATGATTACTGTCAATATGTAGAATTTTTATGCTCATTATTTTAAATTTAGATAAACAAAAATACAGTTTATTCTTTTATTTCTGAATCCAGTTTATATCAAACAAACACTACGGCTTTTTATTGGGCTATTTTTTTTAACTTTGAAAATATCACTGCTGAAAACTTCAAAGACATTAAATTGGTATCAGCATAACTTCTCTCAAATGAAATTAACCAAAACTTTTAAAGCCTTTTTAGAAAACAAAAAATCGGGAGGTTTGTTATTGCTTTTTGTTACAATATTATCACTTACCCTCGCCAACTCCTCATTTCAGGTACCCTATATCGCAATATGGGAAAAAGATCTTGGAGGACATTCCATTACCCACTGGATTAATGATGGTTTAATGACAATTTTCTTCTTACTTATCGGATTAGAACTGGAACGCGAAATTTATCATGGTGAATTGTCCAACATCAAAAATGCCGCCTTGCCTATCATGGGAGCGCTTGGGGGTATGTTTGTTCCGGCTGCATTGTTTTTGGCCTTAAATTTCGGAACAATCACCCAGAGTGGCGCCGGAATACCAATGGCTACAGATATTGCTTTCGCTATCGGAATCTTATCGCTTTTAGGAAATAAGGTGCCTGCATCTTTAAAAGTATTCCTAACGGCACTCGCTGTTATTGACGATCTTGGCGCCATTATTGTAATTGCCGTTTTTTATACTTCCTCTATTGTTTTTGTAAACCTTGCCATTGCCCTGGGAATTTGGGGAATATTATTTGTTTTAAACAGAATGAAAATTCACAACCTCATTCCGTATCTGATTGGTGGTATTTTAATGTGGTATTTTATGCTAAATTCTGGCGTTCATGCTACTATTACAGGGGTTATACTGGCATTTGTAATTCCGTTTGGTGATGGTAGCGAAACATCCTTATCCTATAAATTACAGCACTTTTTACATAAACCTGTTTCTTTCCTAATTTTGCCTCTATTCGCCATTGCAAATACATGTCTGGTTATTGGATCTGACTGGCATGAAGGTTTGAATCATCCTAATACATTGGGAATTATTTTAGGACTGGTTGTTGGTAAGCCTTTAGGTATTTTGCTTTTTTCTTATATTGGAGTAAATGCCGGTTTTTCTTCTTTACCAAAAAAAATAAAATGGAATCATATTTTAGGTGCCGGAATGTTGGGTGGAATTGGTTTTACGATGTCTATTTTCATCACTCTTTTAGCATTTAAAGATTCTGAAATAATAATTTTTTCTAAAATAGCCATTCTGATTGCTTCGGCTCTGTCAGGAATCTTTGGATTTGTTTATTTAAAGTATATTTTAGAGAAGAAGAACATTTAAATTCTAATATAGAAATTCCAAATTCCAATTATTCCAGAATATTGCCATTCTTGGCGTAAGAAGAAATGACATATAGGTATAAAAACAAAAAATTCCAAATCCCATTGAAAAATGGAATTTGGAATTTGGAATTTCAAAAATTTGATATTTTTATTTTAAAAGCCCTTTGATCTGTTTCAAAGAAGTTTTGATTCCTTTGATTAAAGACGAACTGAAACCATTGTGCTCCATTTCGTTCAAACCGACAATAGTACAACCCTGAGGCGTTGTAACACGGTCAATTAATTGTTCCGGATGCACTTTTTCATCCAGCAACATTTTTGCAGCCCCTTTTACAGTTTGTGCTGCAATGGCCAAAGCTGTCTCAGAGTCAAACCCTATTTCGATTCCGGCCTGCATCGAAGCGCGAATATATCTTAAAGCATAAGCTGTTCCGCAAGCACCCAAAACCGTTGCCGCATCCATTAGTTTTTCGTCAATAACCGGAGCAGTTCCTAAGTCCTGAAACAAATCTACGATTGGCAAGGCTTTCTCTCTGTCTTTTTCAGGAAACGAAATACAAGTAGCTGATTCGCCAAATTGTGCTGCAATATTAGGCATAATTCTCACCACGGGATATTCATTATTCGTTTTTGCCTGAAGCATTTCCAAAGACAAACCACTCACAGCAGACGCAATAGTTTTTCCTGATATCACTGGCAAAATCTCCCCCAGAACAGTATCTACCTGATACGGTTTAACAGTCAGAATTACCACATCAGCTTCCTGAATATTATGTTTGTTATCAGATGAAACCGTAATTCCTAACTCTGTTAAATACTGAATACTCGCAGTGTTTCTTCTGGTAACGGTAACCTGATTGTTTTTAGAAAATTTTGCAATTCCAACGGCAACAGAAACCCCCAGATTTCCTCCTCCAATAATATGTACTTTCATGCTTATTTATTGCTGATTAATAGCGTATTTTTTAAGCCACAAATTACACAGATTTTTATAACCTTAAATCACTGCAATCTGCTAATTTGTTGGAAAAATTAAAAACCAAGAATCAATTTGGCAACTCCAAAATAGAGCATAATTCCAAAAACATCATTGGTCGTAGTGATAAATGGCCCTGTAGCGATAGCCGGATCAATTTTGTTTTTATGTAAAAAAAGCGGTACCAGAGTTCCTAAGGTTGCGGCAAATAATATCACTACAATCATCGAAATTGAAATGGCAAGTCCAACTAAATATTGTTGGTACATAATTGAATGGTACCCCAGAAGAAGCAATGAAATAATACTTCCGGATATCATAGAAACAGTAATTTCTTTACTAAAGTATCCTCTGCTAAAATCTTTCAAAGTACCATTTGCCAAACCCTGAACCACAATTGCTGATGCCTGAACACCAATATTTCCAGCCGTTGCCGAAAGCAGAGGTACAAAAATGATTAAAGTTGAATATTTTTGGAATGTCTGTTCATTTCCCTTCAAAACAAAAGAAGCCACGATTTCGATCACCATACCGATTAAAAGCCATGGCAAACGTGCTTTAGTCAATTCTAAAACACTGTCATTGGATTCTACGTCCTGCGTAATACCCGCAGCCAGCTGGTAATCTTTATCGGCTTCGTCTTTAATTACGTCTACAATATCATCAATTGTAATTCTTCCCACTAAACGTCCCAACTCATCCACAACCGGAATCGCTTCCAAATCGTATTTTTGCATGATACGGGCTACCTCAACATCTTCGGTATCAACGTTTACAAAATTCAGTTTTCGGATATAAACATCGCCAATTTGGGTTTTGGTTGAAGAAGTCAGTAAATCTTTAAGGGATAATCTTCCTTTTAAACGGTTTTCATCATCGACCACATAAATCGAATGTACTCTGGATACGTTTTCGGCCTGAATACGCATTTCTTTCACACAAGTGAGTACGTTCCAGTTTTCGTTTACTTTTACGAGCTCTTTCCCCATCAGACCACCTGCAGAATTTTCGTCGTAGCGCAACAAATCGACAATGTCTTTTGCATGTTCGACGTCAATTAATTCCGAGATTACCTCTGCTTTAATCTCCTGTGAAAGTTCGGCAATAATATCTGCCGCATCATTGGTTTCAAGCTCGTCAAGCTCTTCGGCGATTTCTTTTGGTGAAAGGCGGCTTAAGATATTCTCACGCAGGTCATCTTCTAATTCAAGAAGAATCTCAGCGGTTTTGTCACTGTCGAGAACCTTAAAAATATAGGTTGCGTCGTCAAAATCCAGTTCATCAAGGATTTCGGCGATATCAGCGTGGTGCAGATCGTTAAGTAAAACTTCAAGTTCTTTGTCGTTTTTCTGAACAATATGCTCTTCTAATTGCTGGATTAATTCTTTGCTAACTTTGAACTCCATCGGCTTCTATTTTTTGAGTCAGTTCAATAAATTCATCTACACTAAGTTGCTCAGGACGTTTATCAAAGATAACATCTTCCCGCAACTTATCGGTTAAATTTAATGTTTTCAAACTGTTACGTAATGTTTTTCGTCTTTGCTGAAAAGCCGTTTTTACCACCGTAAAAAATAACTTTTCACCGCACGGAAGGCTATAATCTTCCTTTCGGGTCATTTTCATCACACCCGATTTCACCTTGGGCGGAGGAATAAAAACATTTTCGTCTACAGTAAACAAATACTCAGTGTCATAGAAAGCCTGTGCCAGAACGGACAGTATCCCGTAAGTTTTTGATCCTTTTTTCTCGCAGATTCGCTCTGCAACTTCCTTTTGAAACATTCCTGAAAATTCCGGAATCTGATCTCTGAATTCTAATGTTCTGAAAACAATCTGAGAAGAGATATTATAAGGAAAGTTACCAATTATGGCGAACTGCTTGTTTTCGTAAACCTGGTTTATATTGTATTTCAGAAAGTCTTCTGAAATGATTCTATCTTTTAATTTTGGATAGTTAGCATCCAGATACGCTACAGATTCAGTATCAATCTCGATTACCCGGGTCGTAACTGGTTTGTCAAGTAAATATTTAGTAAGCACACCCATCCCCGGTCCTATTTCTAAAACCTCATCGTAACCCTTTAAGCTTAGAGTATCGGCAATTGCTTTTGCTATACTTTCATCTTTAAGGAAGTGCTGTCCTAAATGTTTTTTGGCTTTTACTTTTTCCATTTTCTTTCTTGTTTTGCCACGAGGGCGCAAAAGTATTCTTTTTGCAGCGAAGACTCAAAGGCTCAAAGCTTTATTTTTCAAACTTTTTGCTACAAGGCTCAAGTCAAAATCCTAATGTTCCGAAATAACCTCCAATTCAGTTCTGAAAGAAAGCATTTTATCAGCAAACAATTCAAGTGCTTCTCTGTCAAATTTCGGCTGATCTTCAAGATAATATTTTTCTAAAGTCGCTTTGCTGTCTGTAGTATACTGAACTGAATAGGTAATTCCGCCCATTTCTTCTTCTACCAAAACTTTTACAATTCGTGCTGAAGAAAATTTATCTGTAGCCAGAATTTCCGGAATATGTTTTTCCTGCATCCACTCTAACCATTGGTCATGAACGCTTTCGTGTATATTGGTGGTAACGTTGTAAATAATCATTTTTTCTTAGATTGTTAGATTGTTAGACTTCTAGATTGTTAGACATCTAATGATCTAACCTTCTAATAATCTAAAAAATCTATTTTTATAAATTCTTATCTCCTCTCAACTCGCGGTATTTTTTCCTCGCATCAACAAAATAAATACTATCCTGATGGTTAAAAATTACCTTTTCATACAAAGGTTTTGCCTTTTCTGTATCTTTCAGTTCGTCATTGTAAATTTCTGCCGAAAAGAACAGCGCTTCGTCTACGTAAATACCGTCGCTATGATGGTCAATCACTTGCTGATATTGGCTTAACGCCGAATTATAATCTTTCAGGCTTTCATATATTTTCCCTAAACGCAACATTGTTACAGCTTCGATTTCCTGCCCTTTGAAGGATTTTAGAATGTTCTGAAACTGCACGATTGCTTCCTGCTTTTTATTCTGATAAATTAAAAAATCACCTTTTGCAAATTGTTTCAAAGCAGTTTGTGTCGAATCGGCAACGGTGTTGTCATTGATCAGTAAAAAATATTCCAGAGCATCATTGGCTATCAGTTGTGTATTAGCCGACTTTAATTCTTTGAATTGTTTCAAAGCCCATTCAAAATCGGTTTTAAAATAACTTGTTTTGGCCGCTTTTAAACTCGCTTCGTGCGACATCATATCATTCTTTAAATCCAGCTGAATCTGCGAATAATAAATTAGCGCCTGATTGAATTTTTCTTCCAAAAGCAAAATATCACCGAGTTCCATTTTGGCATCTGCTTTCTGATACTCGTTTAAATTAAGTTCTAAAGCCTTTTTTATAACTGCCTTACCTTCCTCTGTCTTTTTTAAATTAAAAGCCAGAAAATGTGCCTGAATTATTTGCAAAGATAAGGTAAAAGGATTTATTCCATAGGTCGCAAGCAACTGTTGAAGTTCAGCAGTGATTATTGGATACTCTTTTTCCTGTGATTTATCGATTTTAATCTGCATCAAACTGGCATTAGTTGCAATCAGCAAGTCCTGGTCTTTGGTATTTTGCAAAATAAAATTTAAAATTTCAGAAGCGGTTTCAGTATCATCTTCATTGAGTGCAAACTGACTTAAATTTACAATACTGATTAAAGATTCAGGTTCACGTTTGTAAATCGCCTTTTCCTGAATAAAAGCCTTTCCAAATTCTCTTTGTTGTACATAAAACCAGCTCAGATAATGATTCCAGAATACATCCTGATTTTGTTGAGTTTTCAGGATTAAAGCTTTCCGCATCGCATCTTTAAAAGCGGTATTATCTGTTTCACCATTCATGAAACGTGATAATTGTGTCTGAATCAGATTTGTATTCTGTGGATTTGTAAAAGATTCAGTCAGCAACAGATCAATCATCAGATCTGTTTTTCCTAACTGCCCGTACAACATTCCGATCTGGAAATTAAAATTGTAATTCGGCTGAATCTGCATTGCAGTTTGATACGCTTTTAAAGCATATTCCAGCAATACTTTTTTCTCAAAAGAATTGGCAATTCCATAAACATCATTCGGATTGATTTTAATTTTTTCAATTGCCTGATCGTAATAATTTTTAGCTTTCGTTTCGTTTTTCTGCAATTGAAAGTTGTATCCCAATTCTACTAAAAAGACACCTTGCTTGTAGCGATTGTAACGTTCCTGAATAGCTTTTTCAGCATTAGTAAACTGCTGCAGCTGCTGGTAACAATCAATGGTTCTTAAAAAATATTGCGTATTTGAGGGTACACTTTTTAAAAGTTCTTCGTAACTGATTTTTGCTTTTTCAAAATCACCTTTATCATAATAATATTGAGCAAGCTGCTCATTTTGGCCAAACGCAAAACCAGAACAGAATAAAACGATATAAAGGAATATTTTTTTCATGTTTCCGTTTTAAAATTGAAGTTTCAATCGCAGTTTAAAAACCGAAATCGTTATGAAAATTTGATATTTTCTTTTTGTTTTGACTTCCAGAATATCAAACCCAAACCAATTAAAATAAACGGAATGCTTAAAATCTGTCCCATATTAATTAGCATATTGTTCTCAAAGGTTTCTTGGTTTTCTTTAAAAAACTCAATAATAAAACGAGCTGAGAATAATAAAGTTAAGAAACTTCCAAAGATTAATCCCTGTACATCCCTGATTTTTTCGATTTTGTACATATAAAACAAGATTCCAAAAATTAATAAATACGAAAAAGCCTCATATAACTGTGTTGGATGCCTCGGAATCAAATCATCAATTTGAAAAACGACGCCCCAATTTCCATTAGTTGGTTTGCCATAGATTTCCGAATTCATAAAATTACCCATTCTGATAAAAGCACCTGTTACAGGAACTGCAACTGCCATTTTATCTAAAAGTCCTAAAAATTGTACTTTGTATTTTCGGCAATATAAAATCATCGCAGTAATGACCCCAATCGAACCTCCGTGACTTGCAAGGCCTTGATAGCCCACAAATTGATACACGCCTTTTATTTTTTGAATCGGTAAAAGAATTTCTATAGGATGTTTGAAGAAATAGGCAGGTTCATAAAAGAAACAATGCCCAAGCCTTGCCCCTAAAACGGTTCCAACAATAACATAAATAAGTAAACTGTCGAGATTGTCTAACGAAAGATTTTCTTTTTTATAGATATTTCTAACGATATAAAACCCTAAAAGAAGCCCGCAGGCAAAAAGAGCTCCGTAATATTTTAAAGGAAAACTATCTGTTATCATGACAATAACAGGATCCACATTCCAATTTAATATTCCGTTTTTCATTGTTATGAGTTTTTAGTTTTCAGTCGCAGTCGCAGTTTTCAGTCCAGTATTTAACTGAGACCGAAAACTGCGACTGAAAACTAAAAAACTAGTTTATAATATCAAACCCGCAGTAAGGACGTAACACCTCAGGGATTACGATTCCTTCCGGCGTTTGGTAATTTTCTAAAATTCCGGCCAAAACACGTGGAAGCGCCAATGAACTTCCATTAAGTGTATGAGCCAGTTGATTTTTTCCGTCTTTGTCTTTGAAACGCAATTTCAAACGGTTTGCCTGAAATGTTTCGAAGTTAGAAACAGAACTAATCTCTAACCAGCGATCCTGAGCTGTAGAAAATACTTCAAAGTCATACGTCAATGCTGAAGTGAAACCCATATCGCCTCCGCAAAGACGTAAAATTCTGTATGGCAATTTCAATTCCTGCAAAATGCTTTTTACATGCTCTACCATTCCGTCAAGGGCTTCGTAAGATTTATCAGGATGTTCAACACGTACAATTTCTACTTTATCAAATTGGTGCAAACGGTTTAATCCTCGAACGTGAGCACCGTAAGACCCTGCTTCACGACGGAAACATGGCGTGTACGCTGTATGCAAAACCGGAAGGTCACTTTCGTTTAAGATAACATCACGGAACAAATTCGTAACTGGTACCTCAGCAGTCGGAATCAAATATAAATCGTCAATAGTCGAGTGGTACATTTGTCCTTCTTTATCCGGCAATTGTCCCGTTCCGAAACCCGAAGCTTCGTTTACCAAATGCGGCACCTGAACTTCATTGTACCCCGCAGCAGTATTTTTATCTAAAAAATAATTGATTAAAGCGCGCTGTAAACGGGCCCCTTTTCCTTTGTAAACCGGGAATCCTGCTCCTGTAATTTTTACACCCAGTTCAAAATCGATGATGTCGTATTTTTTTACCAGTTCCCAGTGAGGCTGTGCGCCTTCGTGTAAAACCGGAATATCTCCTTCTTCAAAAACATTCAGATTTTCTTCAGGTGTTTTTCCTTCAGGAACGATATCAGCAGGAAGATTGGGTAATGTGTATAATTTATTGGTCAGCTCAGCAGCTAAAGCTTCTGCTTTTTCACCTAATTCTTTACTTTTTTCTTTTAATGAAACCGTTTTTTCTTTTAAGATTGCCGCTTTGGCTTTCTCACCAGCCTTCATTAACTCGCCTATGTCTTTGGACAATTTATTAGATTCAGATAAAGTGTTGTCTAATTCTACCTGAGCTGCACGACGGTTTTCGTCTAATTGCACCACTTCTTCTACAACGCTTTTAGCATCGATATTTCGTTTTGCTAAAGCCTTGATTACTTTCTCCTGATTTTCTCTAATAAATGCGATTTGTAACATAGCTTGGTTTTTATAACTATTGTATTTTTTATAACGGAAGCAAATTTAAGGAAATGTTTCCTAAGATTACGACAAAGTTTTAGGGGAAAGAATGTATTTTAAAGGATGTTTGCGAAGTTGCACGAAGGTCACACAGAGATTCGCAAAGTTTTTTGTTAAGAAACTAAAATTTATAAATTCAAATCTTTAATTATAATCCAGAAACCTGTATCGGTCATCTTTCTTAAAAAAGTAAATCTGACCGTTATATTTTAGTCTTTCGCATTCCTTTTTCACCTTAAAAGTGGACTTTTCCGCAGTTCCGGTTTCCTCATCTGCCTCTACAGCCACTTCATACGAGAAATTTTTTGAAACAATTAAATCCAGAAAACCATTTCTTTCTTCATTAGACACTATTAAACCTGTTTCTAAGGTTTCCAATTCAAAAGAAGCTCTGCCATTTGAATCTCCCTGTGTTTTTCTGATTGGATATTCGTACAAAAGCTTTTTGATTTTATTATTTACTAATGCAATTATCGTAAATTTTTGCTGTGAATATAAACTGACACGGCTGCCAGAAGCTTCCTCGGTGTAAAAAGCAACTCCCTTTGTATTCTCGTTTAACGGAATTAAATCTTTAAGAATATAGGTTTTCGAAAAATGCATTCCTTCATTTTCATTATAGCTGAGATTAAAATCTGTTTCATGATCAATGATTTTTCCATCTGCTTTATTGACAAAAAGGTATTTTCTTTCGAAATAATCCCCCAAATCATACTCTTCTGCTTCTTGTCCGTGTTCCTCAGTATCAACTAAATAAGTGATGACAAAAAAGGTAATTTTATCATTATAAGTAACAGAAGTTGTTTCGTTGACTCTTACATCAGAATACCTGATATTTAGATTTTTAACTGCTTTTTTTAAGAGAGACAAATCCAGTTCTTCCGACAGTACAATGTTTTCGTTGTCTTTAAAAACAAGTTTTTCGGCTGGTTTTGGTTTTACATTTTCAGATCGCACATCTGCCACCAAAGCAGCCTTTTCATCAATGGCTTGTTTTTTATTTTTTTCGCAGGAGTTTAAAAATAAAAAAGTGCCGATGAGAATCAAGTAGGTTTTAATTTTCATTGCTTTTTGATTTTATTGTTAGGGGCTTTCAAATATAAAATATTCTTACTAAGCTTTTTAAACAAAACCTGTTAAATTGCTTTCTAAACTATTTATGCTCTGCTAACAAATCTTTTAATCCTTTGGCTTTTAAAAAAGCAGCAAAACGTCCGGACAACAATAACATTTCTCTTTCTTCGGGGGTTATTTTTAGTTTGGTTTCAACGTGCGAAGCAAATTCATATAAAATCAGGATGTTGGCAGCGGTTAATTCGCTAAACTTATCACGGGTCAAAGTGGCCAGAATTATTTCGCCGTCTTTATTGCGTGTAAAACTGAGTTCGCCAAACTGCTCTATTAAATCGTGCTTAAATTTGTCGTAAAATTTTAACCAATTATCATAATCATCATCTGTGTTTTTGAGTTCGGCGACTATTTTTTCATACGATTCATCCTTTTTTAAGGTCAGTAAATGATCGCGTAAAGTAGTAAAACCAATTATCTGATAATTTGAAGCGGGAATCTTATATCTTTCAAATGCATTTTCAATATCCCTTTCAAAAGTCATATATCGCGTCTGAACCGTGTACAAAGAAGTAGTTTCGAGCAATGAAATCAATTTAATTTTTTCATCAGTTATATAAGGTTCCTTTTTTCCCTGTCCCAGACAATCAATAAAAAGTGCTTTTTTATTTTTATCATTTACTTTAGAATCATTATGAAGCAGCTCTAGTAAAGTTTTATAACCCGTATTATCTGAGGCACCACCATCAACAATACACAATATTTTATCCTGGCCTTTAATTCCGAATTTAGTTTTTGGAAGTACACCCGGAAAGGCAGAACTCGCTGTTATACCGTATGTCAGCCGAAAATCATAACCGTCATTTACCTGATTTTCGTCTAAACAAATCGAAGCCTTATTGGGAGCCAGAGATGAATTTATATTCAAACCCCGGATAACATGAGGCATAAATGCAATTCGTTCTCCGTTATTATAAGCTGTTCCATTGGCCACCATCATAGGTAAATACGGAATTTGAGCGCTTCCCTTCGGAATAAAAAAATCAGACAAAAGCATTTGCGTTTTGCATTTATCGGGATTATCAGGATTGGCGCTGTCATATTGCAAAACTTCCAGATCCAATTGCTGGGTCATCGATATTTTATCACCTTTTTCGTTTTTGCTATTGTTCAGAAGTGATAAAATACTAGCCGATTTATTCACGTAATCTTTATAAGCATCAGCTTTGGAAAAATAAAAATCGTTAAAAGACTGATGATCCTGATAGAGTTTGTTTTTCAGAATTGTTAAATAATAACCCGCCGAATAACAGCCTCCTGAAACCGTCGAGAAATAATCGATTTCATTTAAAAAATTGCGCTGAGAATTGCCTTCTCTGATTTCTTCTAAGCCCAACAAAATGCCCATGCTAAAAAACTGAGCTCTGGAACCGCCACCGGAAATCGCAATTCCTAAGGCTATATTAGGATTTTGAAACTTTTTATCACGTTCCTGAACCGATTTATATTCATTTAAAGAAACAGGCGGAATCGAATTGTAGCTTATCTCAGAAAAAAGACTGATTTTATTTTGGGAAAATCCTAATTGACAAAATAAGATTAGGAATAATTGATAATATCTGTATTTCATTTGACTTTATTACTTAACTAAATCACTCACAGCGAAGTTACAGGAAACTGAAATAAGATAAAAATGAATCTTAAACCCAAAGTATTAATTAACAGTCACACTTTTTGAATGCGTTGATGTACAGCTTGAACCTCCGCTTTTGAGTGTAACATCGGCTTTTACCAAAAAAGTACCTGCTGCAGTATAAGTGTGAGAAACCGTTGTTCCATTTACAGTTTGGACAGATCCATCTCCAAAAGTCCATTTTACTGATTTTACGGTGTAGGATCCTGAATAATCTATTTCGTAATCAATTTTTTTAACATTTGAAGCATCTGCTGTACTTTCTAGTTGTACTAATAAATTTTCTCCGGTACAATCCAGGGCTTTCTCCAAATCATCACCGCAGGAAAAACTAAAAACTGACAGCACGACAACAAATAAAACTGTAATTTTTTTTCTCATAGCTACAATAATTTAAATTAGTTTTTAGAAACTTATTCTCTCAAATATAACGAATTTCAATTACAAATTTTAATTATTATCATCAAAATTAGCCTTCTACTTAATATTTAACAATTTCAAAATACAGAAACATCATAAATAATAAAAACTATGAACGTTTAATTTCATGCCCTACGAATTCTTCCAAAACCGAAAAAATATCATCTACAGGAAGCACTTCAAAATCGGGATGGTTTTTTAAGAAGCCCGCATTGAGTTCAACCAGGTTTTCTTCTAATTCAAAAAAGGCATTATTATTCAGTAAATCCCTTGTTGGATTAACGCCTTCAAATTTTCCGTTTAAGAATTTACCAATTTTTACACTGCTCAGTAACTTAACCCTTTTGGCCTGAGCCTGAAATAATTCTAAATGTTTTTCGGCTCCAATCAGGGTCAGTCCTTCTTCGATAAGTTCGTTCAGTTCTTTGTTCCAACGGGAATCATATACAAATTTTGCAAAATTCCCTTCTGTATATTTTGAAGTATAGTAATCCAGGTAATAACTCAACAACGCATCTTCATGAATAAATTCGTCATCAACACCTTCCTCACGCATTAAATTAATTACCGAAATATTCGAATTAATTACATCCTGCGGATTTTCACTCTTTATAGCCGTTTCTGAAACTATTATTCTTCCGAATTCTTCCATTTTGTTTTTTGTTTTTGGGATTGTTTATATGATCGTATCGTCATTATTCTTTTTTTCATTCATTTTTGCCACCAAAGCCTTCAAACGCATTGCACGTTCTTGTTTCTTCTCCTGAAGTTTAGCTTTTTTTCTATTTAACAATTTGGTATGCAACGCCTTGTTTTTAGTATTTTTTTCTGGTCCTTTTGCCATAATGCAATTTATTTCTGCAAATTTCGGGCAAATAACAATACGATTGATAATATTTTTTTGGGTGTTTCCCTCCGGGCCGGGCTTTCGGCTTTATCTTTTGTCTTGCTTCGCTGGCAAAAGGATACCGCCTCTATCCCTAACACAGCCTCGTTTTCAGTAGGAATATTATTTTTGTGAGATTATTTTGAAATAAAAAAGAGTATTTTTAGCATCTGAAAATCAAAAAACCATGAAAAAAACACTCTTACTACTAACCTGCCTATTCTTTTTAAACGCTTTTTCTCAACAAAAAAAACTTTGGGCAAAATCGGTTATCAATCAAAAAGCACCGAAACTGACTGTAGAAAAATGGCTTTCGGACAAACCTGAAACTAAAGGAAAATTTGTACTGATTGATTTTTGGGCAACCTGGTGCGGACCCTGCAAAAGAGCCATTCCGGAATTAAATCATTTTAAAACAGAATTTGAAAATGACTTAGTAGTTATCGGTATAAGTGACGAAACAAAAGAAGTCGTAAATGCGCTCGCAACTCCTAAAATTGAATACTTCAGCGCCATAGATACCGGAAGAACGATGTACAATACACTGGAAGTTCAGGGAATTCCTCACTGTCTTTTGATTGATCCGGATGGAATTGTCCGTTGGGAAGGCTTCCCGACACTAACCGGTTTTGAGTTAACCTCAGATGTAATCAAAGACATTATTACCAAATATAAAAAATAAGATTGTTTTAATCCCAATACCCGATCAGACCAATTTGCGATTAATTTGTATTTTTGTTTGTCCCTGTTTACTACACCTTTACAGATTATTAAATCAAGAAACCTTATGAACCCTAAAGTTGATTTTTATTTTAGTAAAAACGAAAAGTGGCAAAAAGAAACCGAAAAACTAAGAACTATTGTTCTGAGCTGCCAGCTGACCGAAGAATTAAAATGGGGTACTCCCTGCTATACTTTTCAAAACAGCAATATCGTTCTGATTCATGATTTCAAGGAATATTGCGCACTGTTGTTCTTTAAAGGTGCTTTATTAAAAGACACCGATAGTATTCTGGTACAGCAAACTGCCAATGTTCAGTCTGCACGACAAATCAGGTTTACCAATCTCCGGCAAATAAATGAACTGGAAACTACCTTGAAAGCATACATCTATGAAGCTGTAGAAGTAGAAAAAGCAGGCTTAAAATTTGAGTTCAAAAAAACGGAAGATTTTGCTGTTGCCGATGAATTTCAAGTCAGGTTGGATGACAACCCAGATTTAAAAACAGCTTTCGATGCATTGACTCCGGGAAGACAAAGAGCCTATATGCTTCATTTTTCTGCACCAAAACAATCCAAAACCAGAGAGTCACGAATTGAAAAAGCCATACCGCAGATTCTTGGCGGAAAAGGATTAAATGATTAACCCAAAATGAAAGCAACTTTCTTCCCAACCCAGGAAAAATTCAGAGCATGGCTGGAAAAAAATTATCAAACAGAAACGGAATTACTAGTAGGTTTCTATAAAGTAAGCAGCAAAAAGCCATCCATGTCATGGTCAGAATCTGTAGATCAGGCGCTTTGTTTCGGCTGGATTGATGGCATTCGAAAAACTATTGATGATGAAAGTTACACGATCAGATTTACACCAAGAAAAAAATCCAGTATCTGGAGCGCCATTAACATAAAAAAAATCGATCAACTCACCAAAGCCGGACTCATGAAAGAAGCCGGACTGAAGGCTTTCGAATTCAGATCTGAAGAAAGATCCAAAATTTATTCGCATGAAAAAGAAGCTTATGTTCTCGATTCCGAATTCGAGAAACAATTCAAAGCCAATGAAGTTGCCTGGGAATATTTTGATAAACAGGCACCGTCCTACAAGAAAGTTATGATTCACTGGATTATGTCGGCTAAACAGGAAAAAACAAGGCTTTCGAGACTTGAAAAAACAATTAAAATAAGTGCTGAGCAAAAGAGAATGTTATAATTATAAAACAAATTTTAACCCGTTGGGTGAAATTAAAAATAAGTGTCAGGCTGAATCCATTCGGCTTCGCTGAGAATAAACTTAGTCGAAGCCCTTTCGTGTTCAAAAGCCTTCGACTCCGCTCAGGATGGCATCAATTCTTTGAGTTCTAAATGATGTTTCACTACCGATTATTATATTTTTTATGATCAAATCATTTTTTTAACCAATTTCATCCACCCCAACGGGTAACAAATTTTAATCTTAAAGTAATACTAAAATAACCCCTGAAAGGTTAATCTTATAAGCTAATTACAAGAATAAACCGTAATTTTATTACTTCTAAAAAGGTTTCAGTTCAAAAAAAGGAAAATTATGACGGAAAGAAGAGTATTAGAATATTATGTTTTAGACGTATTCTCGAACGAAAGTTATAAAGGAAACCCGCTTTCTGTTGTTTTTACTTCCGGAAATTTACCTTTGGAAACCTATCAGGATATTTCTAAAGAATTTGGTTATTCTGAAACTTCTTTTGTTCACTATTCAAAAGAGCAAAAAGCATTAAATGTCCGTTCGTTTACGCCAACCGGAATCGAAATCGACGGTGCCGGACATAATTTACTGGGCGCAGTCTGTGGCGCTCTGCTCAAAAAAATGCCCATCTTTGAAGAACAATCTGAAAACAACCGGTTTGTAATTATGAAAAAATCACCGATTTTATTAACGGTAAATTTTGACCCGGTTACACAATATCCGGTGGTACAGATGCATCAGAAACCTGCTGTCTCCGAAAAAGAAATACCAACTTATAAACTGGCTGTGGCACTTGGTTTAAAAATTGAAGATCTGGACAGTAATGATTTTGTTCCGACAATTGTAAAAACCGAAGTCGCCCATACGATGGTTCCTATCAAAAATAGTCAGATTTTAAACAGCATCGTTCCTGACCACAAGCTTTTAATAGAGATTTCAAAAGAATATAAGTCAGAAGGATTTTATTGTTTTACGATTTCGAATCAGAATGAAGGTAATATCGCCGAAACCCGATTCTTCAATCCTGCAATCGGAATTTATGAAGACCCCGCCACAGGAACGGCTGCAGGACCTTTAATTGGTTTTTTGACTTCAAAAAAACAGGCAAAATTGAACACCGAATATAAAATTTTGCAGGGCGTAAAGTTAAATCAGCCTTCTGTTATTGAAGTTATGACTAGAGAAAATGATATTTTAGTTGGGGGTTCATCTGTGGTAACCATGCGTGGGGAACTTTATATATAGAGAATGATAAGGACACTTAAATTTAACCACAATAAAAAGAAAAACAAATACTTATAAAAAAATAAAACATTAAAAATAAGCAACCATTCATAAAAAATACATCTGTTAAATAACCGATTTGTAAAATATAATTTTACCATTTTCTAACCCTAAAACCAAAATCATGAAAAAAATTGTTTTAATACTGGGTATTTTATTTTTTTTAATCAGCTGTAATAACAATGATTTAGAAACTTCACCGGAATCTTCTTCACCGGAATCCTTACCAGGATCTCCGATAACCTTTTCAACAATTGGGCAGTATAACTTATACGGTAATGGAGACGAGAATATTTCTAAATCAAATTTGGTTATAAGTGATGCTATAAGCTGGAAAAATTTAATCGCCAAAATGAATACCCGCAATAATGTTAGCAATAATTTTACAGAAACAAACATTGACTTTACCAAATATCAAATTATTGCTATTTTCGACAAAATACAGCCTTCAGGTGGGCATTCAATAGATATAACCCTTATAACTGAAAATCAAAAAGACATAACCATTAAGATTGAAAAACTAAAAACAGGAGATGCTACATTAGTAATGACTCAACCTTTTCATATTGTAAAAATTGCAAAATCCGATAAAACAATTATTTTCTCCGAAAAGAAATAATTCAAAAAACACTTTGGATTAAAAAGGCCGCATTTTAAACGCAGCCTTTAATTCTTATTTCTTAATTTCTTGCTCAAATGTTTGTTTTTGCTGTGGAGGAATCCTTTTCTTTAAAAACAAAATCTGCCCCAAATGACTTGATTGATGCTCCATAACATGAAACCAGCAATATTGATTTGTCCAATCATAACTTTTCTGAACCTCGGCAAACCAGGCATCATCTCTTTTCTTTAATTCAGAAATTGTTTTTTCGCGTACTTCATTATAAATATTTAAATAATATTGAATATCATGTCCTTTAAATTCATCGCGCCCGCCTTGATCTAAATCTAAAGCTTTTTGCCATATTTTTTTCTCTTCTTCATTAAAACCCCTGTTTTCAAAAGTAAAAACCTGATAGTATTTTTCGGCAGCAGCCAAATGCATTACTAAAGCTCCAATTCTGTTTGCTTCCTGATCGTGCAGATAATCTATTTCATATTGATTCATGTTTTTAACTGCACGCTCTACACGGTCTTTTAAATCTTCTAGCATTGAAATCATATCTGCAATTTTTGGAGAAGCTCCTTCAACATTTCCAATCTTTCCAGTTTCTTTGGATTTTATGCCCGTTCCTTCCAAAAGTAATGCATAAGTACCATCAACAGCGGATTTATCAGAAGTAATCTTATATTCTTTAACCTTAACATCCGCATTTTTTTGAACCCCTAAACTCCACTTCGGAATATCACCATTTTTTACAACAGTTTCAAAGCTTGAATTCAAAATGGTATAAGGTTCAAAAACGCCTTTTTCGTTTTCAATTAATAATTCGTATTTATCAAAATAAAATTTTCCGTTAAACAAACACAAACCTCCAAAACTAAGCGATTTTGTATTTTGATCAATTGTACCTTCTACAGTGTATGACTGCCATTCTTTTGATTTTATAGGTCTGTCACCCATATTATCAAAAAAGCCATCTTCTTCATTTTTAGTATCGACTCTGGCCCATACCCCGGCCCAGGCCAGAGGATCATTAGTTTCTACTTTTACAGAAGCAATTACTTTAAATTTTTTCTTTACAGAACTTTGAATATCTATAGTCTGATTAAAAGCATTCCAATCGCTGGAAATTACTTTTGATGTTTGACCATAAGACGAAACAAGAATCAAAAACAGTAGTGACAGTAGCAGCTTTTTCATATTTTACAGAGTTTTTAAATCGTCGTAAATATACTGCAGATTTTCAGTTAATTATTCTTCATTAACTAAATATTTTACTACAAAAAAACACATCACGATTTCGCTTTTATCTATTTCGGTTGAAATATTTATACAACAGCAATTTTTTAGATCTGCAGCTTAATTAATTCATTATTAAACAATTAAGAATAATGAATTTAATTAGTAAAACAAACATTATTGAGTCAATAATCTGTTATGAATTAGTCATCCTTTTTTAACTTAAAAAAAACAATAAAAACCTTAATAATTTATATACTTTTGCGCCCTAATCAAACCAAAATTATCCATAATTTATGAAAAAAACATTACTTTTTTTATTTGCCTACGTTTGTACAATTACACTATCTGGCTGTTCAACAAACGAAGCAATTACATGCTATCTTCCTGCTAACACAATTAACAGTAACTCTCCATTGGTTCCAGGTGGGACATTAAAATTAAATGCAACAGATAGTAGTTTAGACACCAAATATAATTGGTCTGGTCCGAATAACTTTCAATCCAATTTGCAAAATCCTGTTATTAGTGATATTACACCATCTATGGCAGGAGAATATAAGCTAAAAACCACTAAAGGAATCTGTGAAAGTCCTGAAAGTTCTGTTATTGTGGAAATTAATGCTCCAAACATTCCATGTAATCCAGATACAAACACTCTTATCATTAATGGTAGTTCTATCGAACTTTTTTCTACCTATACCACAAATTATAACCAAAATTTCAAATTTATATCATCTAGTTTGGAAGCAAGTTTAACAATCGAATTTGCAAGTGAGGAAAGACCAACACCGGGTATATATACTATTTGCAGTGATTGTTGGCATTCATCTATGAAAAAAAATCAGGTTTGGGTAACTCTTAATTATGCAGATTACACTTCTGCTCAGGGAGGATCAGTCTATTTGTCGTCATCTAATGGTAAACTTACAGCTACTTTTTGTAATGTTGTTTTCAAACAATCAGTATTCACATTTAACACATCTGTAAAATTAACCGAACGTTAAAATGAAGAAATATCTAATAATCCTGATTCTTGTTTTTACGGGTTCATTTGCTCAGACAAGCTATATAGTAGATAAAAAAGGAACCAAAACCTTTGTGAGACCCGAACGAACTGATATTATAGTAATCGACAAACGAATATCATATACAGCTGTTGGGAAAAGCTGGGAAAAATATATCAAATTTGAAGACCTTGATCATGCTTTAATTGGTACAAGTTTATTAAAATCATTTCATTTGAACCAAAAGAAAAAATCTTCTGTTTATTTTGTCTATGGGGAAAAAGAAGACAAAAAACTTATTGGGTTAGCTACAACAGTAACAACAACCTACGGAAACTTTGTAAGTTCTAAAACTTATTATGAATTATATGCTATTGATAATAATGAAACAGTAATAGAGGAAGTAGGCGCAACCTCTGGTAATTCTAAAAATAAAATAGATGACCGGACAAAAATAGCATCAATGATTAGAAAACACTTTTCTGATTGCCCACAATTAATGGCAAAACTTGATAAATACGATATTGATGATGAAAAAAACACATCAATTTTAAACTTTTTTTCCGACACCGAATATCTTAATTGCAAATAACAACTTCAATAATGAAAAATCAAACACTTCTTTTTTTGAGTATCCTTTTTTGTACTCTTTCCATATATAGTCAAGCTCCAAGAGGTTTTTATGCTTTTGCTGGTTTTGACCAAACTGAACTAAAATCTTCTGACTTACTTACTGACCCCAATCTTGGTTTTTTGTTGGGATTAAACTTTCAGATGGGTTATCATGAAACCTATAATTATCAGCTGGAATTAACCTACAGAAGCAATAGCATGAATGTAAAATATGTCGAAAACGACTTTAATGAAGCAAAGGATTCAAAATTTAATGCTTCGAGTCTTAACTTAGGGCTTTACTTTAACTATTATATTTTAAAACCCGAAGAAGATGAATTCTTCATTGGCCCTCAAGTCGGAGTTTTTGCAGCATTCCATGATGCGTTTACTCCTGCCCGCGGTGCGGATGTTACTGGTCAATACTACCTGCCTCACTTGCTGGATGAAAGTGATTTAACAAATTCCTCGAAATTCAATTACGGTTTTGGCGCAGGTTTAACCGGTGGATATAATAATTTCAGATTTGACTTGCGATACTCTTTAGGGATGGCGAATTTATTAAGTGATATAGAAACAGACAGCTATGACGAAACACATACTTACACAGGCCCAGCCCTTGAAGGAAAAACTAATACTTTAATATTTGGAATTAGTTATAATATATTTCATCCCAAAAAGTAGATTCCTCTCAACATATTTTTGACAATACAAAAAAAGCTGCATTCCTAAGAAATGCAGCTTTTATATTTTCACCCGAATTTTAATTCGTTTTCATCGGAGGCAAATCAAACGCTACAGAATCATGTTCAAAATTATTTCTGTGTCCACCGTCACAAAAAGGCTTATTGGCAGATAATCCGCAACGGCAAAGACCTAAAGCTGATCTTCCTTGTAAACCATAAAGCGTTCCTTCGGGATCCATGATTTCAAAATCACCTTCAATTCTGATTGATCCGTTTTTTTGTATAATTAATTTTGTCTTGCTCATAAAAGTTGTTTTTTCAAGCGCAAAGATTGCGAAATATATTTTGAAGATTTTACTTGTTGTGTTAGTTTAAACTGGTTCTATTTTATGAAGTCTACCACAGAGGTTTTACATAGATTCACAAAGTTTTCACGGAGGTTCATAAAAAATTTGTTTTACTTAAATCTGCTCTGTCTGTGTAAAACAAAACTTTGCGGCTATCCGACTTTTCGAAATTCAAAAAAATAAAAAACCTTAGCGAATCTCTACTCTTTTTCTCTGTGAATCTCTGTGTAATAACAAAATCTCAATTCTATTGCTTATTTTTGCACCCAATAAAATAGAATCATGACACAGAATCCAAAAAGATATACGATTACAGCAGCATTGCCTTACACCAACGGACCAATACATATTGGGCATTTGGCGGGGGTTTACGTGCCTGCAGATATCTATTCGAGATACCTGCGTTTGCAGGGAAAAGATGTTGCATTTATCTGCGGAAGCGATGAACACGGCGTTGCTATTTCGATGAAAGCTAAAAAAGAAGGAATTACACCTCAGGAAGTTATTGATAAATATGACGGAATTATTCGTAAATCCTTTTCAGATTTCGGAATTTCATTCAATAATTATTCAAGAACTTCGGCAAAAATTCACCATGATACGGCTCAGGAATTCTTTAGGACATTGTATGATAAAGGCGATTTTATTGAAGAAGTAACAGAACAATTGTATGATGCAAAAGCAGATCAGTTTTTAGCAGACCGTTTTGTGGTAGGAACCTGCCCAAAATGTGATAATCCGGAAGCTTACGGAGATCAGTGCGAAAAATGCGGATCGACTTTGAATGCAACTGATTTAATTAATCCAAAATCGACCATTACTGGTGAAACTCCAATTTTGAAATCAACAAAACACTGGTTTTTACCTTTGGATCGTTATGATGCTTTCTTACGTGAATGGATTTTGGAAGGCCACAAAAATGACTGGAAAACAAACGTTTACGGACAAGTAAAATCATGGATTGATGCAGGATTAGAACCTCGTGCCGTAACACGTGACCTTGACTGGGGAATTGATGTTCCGGTTGAAGGTGCCGAAGGCAAAAAATTATATGTTTGGTTTGATGCACCAATTGGTTATATTTCTTCTACCAAAGAATGGGCAGCACGGGAAGGAAAAGACTGGGAACCGTATTGGAAGGATCAGGACACGAAACTGGTTCACTTTATCGGGAAAGACAATATTGTTTTTCACTGTATTATTTTCCCGGCAATGCTGAAAGCCGAAGGAAGCTATATTTTACCGGATAATGTTCCTGCAAATGAGTTTTTGAATCTGGAAGGAAATAAACTTTCGACTTCTAAAAACTGGGCGGTTTGGCTGCATGAATATTTAGAAGAATTTCCGGAAAAACAAGATGTTTTGCGTTATGCATTAACATCAAACGCTCCTGAGACAAAAGATAACGATTTTACCTGGAAAGATTTTCAGGCCAGAAATAACAATGAATTGGTTGCCATTTTCGGAAACTTCATTAATCGTGTTGTGGTTTTAACCAACAAATATTACGATGGTGTTATTCCAACACCAAACGAATTTTCAGAAGTTGACGAACAAACTTTAGCAGAATTAAAAGCATATCCTGCTGTGATTTCCAGTTCGGTGGAGCGTTACAGATTCCGTGAAGCTTTGGGTGAATTGATGAATGTGGCCCGTTTAGGAAACAAATATCTAGCAGACGAAGAGCCGTGGAAAGTTATGAAAGACAATCCGGAGCGTGTAAAAACTCAAATGTATGTGGCGTTACAGATTGCTGCTGCTTTGAGCGTTTTGGCTGAACCCTTTTTGCCTTTTACAGCAACTAAACTTTCGGGAATTCTAAAATTGAGTGATTTGAAAGAGCATTTTGAAGGTTTCAGTAAATTCCTAAAAGAAAATCATCCTGGTGCTACTGATGTTATTTTAGATAAAACATTAGGCTGGAATGATATCTCTGAAAACTCAGATTTAGTTCCCGCAGGTCATAAAATTGGAGAAGCGGAATTACTTTTCGCTAAAATAGAAGACGAAGAAATACAAAAACAAATAGATAAATTGGAAGCAACAAAAACCGCAAATCTTGCCGAAAACAAACAGCCTGAACCTCAAAAAGAGTTGATTCAGTTTGAGGATTTTGCCAAAATGGATATCCGTATCGGAACTATTCTTGAAGCGGAAAAAATGCCAAAAGCAAACAAACTTTTAGTGCTAAAAGTAGATACCGGAATCGATGTTCGTACGATTGTTTCCGGAATTGCTGAGAGTTTTTCTCCAGAAGAAATCATCGGGAAACGTGTTTCTGTATTAGCAAATCTAGCTCCAAGAGCATTGCGTGGTGTCGAAAGTCAGGGAATGATTTTGATGACAACAAATGCCGAAGGAAAACTGGTATTTGTAAACCCGGATGCTGATGCGCCAAACGGATCGACTGTAAACTAAAGTTTTATAAATAAAATGAAATTGCGTGAATCGGTTAGACATAATTGATTCACGCTTTTCATTTTAAAGATCTGAACTTATTATATTTTAAAAAATACAATATTCGCAAATTAACAAACTAAAAAAAACAAATCATGAAAAAAACAATTTGTTTAAGCTTTTTACTTCTCATAAATATATCCGCTTTCGCACAGGAAATTGTAAATTCGATACCCCTGGAACTAAAAAAAAGTAGTACTGTTTTTCAAATTGCTAACCCTGAAAAAAATACGGTTACATTGTTTGTCAGAGACTCACTAAAAATAAGAGCAATTAATCTGAATGAAAAGATGCAAATTGCAGACAGTGTCTCTGCTCAAAGACCAAATATTAAAACGTACACTAATATAATTGGTTATAATAAAAGCAATGGCAGCACAAGATTATTTTGGTCGTCTACTAATTATGAAGCCATATTTTCCCAATTGTTTAATACTAATAGTCGTGAAACCCTAACGAAAGAATATAAACTGGTTTTAAAAAACGAAAAAGTTATACAAAAATTCAGTCAGGACGAAAATTTTTACCTCCTGACGGTGGTAAAAAACAGTAACATCTTCAAACTATACGTTTTTGACAGCGAAGGCAATTATACAGAGAAAATGATTACCGCAGAAGGGTTTCATTTTTTTACATCAGACTATAAAAAATCAGATTTATATACAGCATTTGCCGAAAGTTTACTGCCATTTGAAGCGCCTTTCTCTTTACAAAATATCACGGTTGAAAATCAAACATCATTAATAGATGCTGCTAAAAAAAGAAAATGTTATTTCAATGGCAAACAACTTGTAATCACTCTTGACACCAACATCGATTTTACTCAGGTAATTTTAATTGATTTACAGAGTTTTACTGCTAGCGAGAAGATGATAAAAAAACAATATTTGGTTGGCGACAGAAAATTTTTAAATTCAAATTCGTTTTATTTTGATAATAAACTATATCAGCTAAAAACCTCATCAGGCATTATTTACTTCACTATAAAAGATTTAGAGGACAATATACTAAAAGAATATTTCGCCAATTCAACGAAACCAATTACATTTAAAAATTCCGAATTTCACGAACAAGGTGGCAGTTTAAGAGCTAAAAGAACTTTAGCAAGCAGTCCGCTGTTTATTCTTAAAGCAAACAGTTTGTTTTTAGGTCTTTCCTGCTATAAGACTGGTCCAAATACATTCATTACTTTTGGAGGCGTATCGGAGTTAAAACAATCTGCTGATCAGACTACAATAAATGAATTTGGGTATACTGAAGACATTGTATTTAGTACATCAATGGAAGATTTTACATCCAGTTCTAACAGAAGAGTAGTTAAAACCGAAGGCTTGTTTGATACTTCAGGAAATCGTATTAAAGGAAAATTAGTGCCATTGGCATCTGATAAAATCGGTACTTTTTTTGATAAAAATAATACTATTTCAGCACAGACCTTATTCAAACTAGATACCTACTACCTGGGCTATTACGACAATAAAACAAAAGAATACATTTTTAGAAAATTTGCCGATTAATACAAAAACTCCCGACATGTAATCGGGAGTTTTTGTATTATAAGAGTACTTTTCAAATACACATAAACCAGCTCGAAGAGCATTTGCGCAGTGTTAAAAATAAGGAAGTGCGTAAATTAATAAAGAGATTAATTGATTCACCGTTTTTATAAATTTTACCTAAACTAATTTTATTTCGTTAAAAAATTAGATATTCGAAAAAATATTAAATCAAACCAAATGCTTAAAAAACCATTTCTTTTTTCATTGTTTTTAATCAGTCTAATGACTTTTTCTCAGGAAATCGTAAGAGAATTTGATTTAAAATTAGAAAGTAAAAGAGATTTTTTCCAGATCGTAAATAAAAACAATAAAGAAGTCATATTGTTTTTGAATGACAAAGAAAAAGTTTCGTCTATACGGTTTGATGAAAAATTCAATATTAAAGATTCCTTATCGGCTCTAAGACCTGATAAAACTTATGCAGAGATTATTGGTTACAGCCAAAACAAGGACGATTATTTTATTTTTTGGGGATCAAAAGACAGAAAAGAAATTAATTCCCAATATTTTAATTTTGCTAAAAAAGAAACGAAGCAAACTCCAATTAATTTAGAATTAAAAAAAGAAAAAATAGTTAAAGAACTCACAATCGGCAATGTTTTCTATCTCATTACCATTGTGAAAAATACAAATATCTTAAAATTTTATATTTCAGATCCTAATGGAAATCTTATTGAAAAGACGATAGATTTATCCCAATTCGAATTTAAAAATATATTCAATCGTCCTGAAAACCTCTACCGGGTGATGACTGATGAGTCTTATGATCCGGTATTTCAGATTATATCCGGCGATAGTCCGCCTTCTCTTGCACTGAGTGCCAAAAAATACAAAATATACACCCATAATCCCGATGAGATTATTTTTTCTATTGACAATACTGCAAATGCAACGCAGCTGATAAGAATTAATCTTCATGATTTTACACCAGCCTTTAAATCCATTTTACAACCCAATACCGTTAAGGGTGAATATGGAGCTATAGATTTTCGATCCAATTCTTTTATAATCGACAATAAAATACTGCAGCTCAAAACGAATTCGTTTGTTTTCTTTTTTACTGTTAATGACTTTGATGGCAATAAAATAAAGGAATTCAAAGTTTTTCATGATAAAGAAATAGACTTTAAAAACTCGGATTTTTTTGAGGAAAATTTGAGCATTGAGAATAAAAAAGTGATTCTGAATACCGAAAAGTTTCTTCGCAAGATTCACAATTTCCCCAGTGTATCCTGTTATAATTTGAATGGAACATATTATACCGTAATAGGAAGCAGTACTGATAAATCCTATGAAAATATTTCGCCCGTAATGGCAATGCCTCATGCAGGAATTGGCATGGGCAATGGCGGATTGGTCCCGGTTTCATACGGAGCATGCGATACTATTGAAAATCTCATTTCTTATCGCGCTAAGTATGTAGTTTACACCAACTGCCTTTTTGATTCGAATTTTAATCATATTGATGAAAGATTGAAAACTTCTGCTTTTGAAAAGGTCAGGATTTTCCTTGAAGAAAATAAAGACATTCGTGAAAATCTTTTAACCTTTAAAAGTAACCTCTACAAAGATTTAATACTTTTCAAATTCAATAAGAATTTATATTTAGGAAACTATAATAAGGCAAATAAAAAATATCAGATTTTTTGTTTTACTGAATAACTTTTAAAAAAAAACAAGATATTCGCAAAATTAACAATCAACCTATTCCAATGATAAAAAAATTACTTCTATTCTCTTTATTAGCAAATAGCTTCCTTTCCTTTTCTCAGGAAATAGTGAAGGAATTTGACCTTAAATTGGAAAGAAAAAGAGACTATTTTCAAGTTATCAACGAAACCGATAAGGAAGTTATTTTGTTCGTAAATGATAAAGAAAGGGTTAGCTCGATTAGATTTGACGAAAAATTCAATGTAAAAGATTCTTTATCGGCGATTCGACCAGAAAAAAAATATAAGGAAATTGTCGGACACAGTCAAAATGAGCACAATTATTTTCTTTTTTGGGCATCCGAAGACCGAAAAGAAATAGAAGCTCAAAGTTTTGATTTTGAAAAAAAAGAGACCAATTCAATTCCAATTAATTTAGAATTAAAAAAAGAAAAAATCGTTAAAGAACTTACAATCAATAACACTTTTTATTTAATTAATTCAAGTTGCTAGTTTGCAAAGCATAAAAAACACAAAGCAGAGGTTAAGTAAATTTGTTTTGCGAACCAATAAACAGAACCAATGCTTTGTAAAGACAAAATTATATCAATTTT
>NZ_JBBYHS010000020.1:2962-98682 GCF_038290035.1 Flavobacterium calami | reverse complement strand
TCAAGAAAATGTTTCCTAGAACAATACATGCAGTTACACTTGAAGGTTTTCTAATAAAGTTAACTCTGTTTGTGTTTGGACTCCAATTAAACAAATCAATTAACTAGCAACTTGAATTAATTACAATTATTAAGAATACCAGTATATTGAAATTCTACATTTCTGATAATAATGGTAATCTAAATGAAAAAGCGGTAGACTTATCGCATCTGAAATTTAAAAACAGTGCAAATCACACCGCATTATTATACGATGCATTCATAGAAGGCGGAGATCTGTTTAAACCTACTATAAACGTAGAGCATATTAGCAATGATCAGCCTTCACTGGCATTGAGTTCAAAGAAATTTAAGGTTTACACCTATAAAAAAGACGAAATTATTTTCACATTTGATAACAACTCTTTTTTAACAGCTATTTTAAAAATCAACCTGAATAATTTTAGTGCTGATTTCAAATCGGTTGGACAGCCGGAAATAGAGCAACCAGAATACTATGCTAATGTTGCCAAATCGAATTCTTTTTTAATTGAGGATAAAATTCTTCAAATCAAAACTACTCCTGATGTTTTATTTTTCACTGTAAGTGAACAAAATGGTATTCGAATCAATCAGTTTAAAACTTTACGTGAAGAAGCAATAAGTTATAAAAACTCAGATGTATTTCAGGAATCAGGAAGTATTCATAATAAAAAAGTCCTCGAAAAACCCAAACAATTCATACGAAAAATCAATAATTCCAACCCGGCTGTAACTTGTTACAAATTAAATGGTTTATATTATACTGCAATAGGAAGCTCGCAGGATATCGTTCATGGAGGACCAAGAGGAATGGGAATGGGAGGTGGTTTTGGAGCGGCGCCTATGTCATTTGGTTTTACATCAAACTATACAATCGGAAATTTGATTTCTTATAAAGACAAAAATGTCGTTTACACCAACTGCTTATTTGATGCAGACTTTAATCATATAGATGATAAAGTTCAAACTTCAGCATTCGAAAAAGCACGATTATTTTTAGAAGAAAATGAAGACGTAAAGGATAGCACCTCTATTTTTGGAAAAGATTTATATAAAGATCTGATTGTTTTTAAATTCAACTCCTTTTTATATTTAGGAAACTATAACAAACAGAACAAAAAATATCAGATTTTTAGTTTTACTGAATAATAAACTAACATCATTAGGCTCAACAAAAAACTCCCGACGCAGAATTCGGGAGTTTTTTTATGCTTAAAAGAATACTTCTATATATGCCTAAACCAGCTTCACAAACAAATTGGAAGCGATTTTATTCGAAATAGACAATTCTCTCTCATTCACTTTAATTCGAACCGATAAATCGAAAGATTCTTTGGAAAGAAACCCGATTTTAGAACCCAAAGCAATTCCCTGTTTGTCAAGGTATTTTAAAAACTCAGACGAAGTGTCTTTTACACCCACACAAATACCGGTTTGATTTTCGCTTAATTCAGAAAGCAAATGTTTTTCGATTTTAATAATTCGCCCATTCGCATCCGGAATGGGGTCTCCATGCGGGTCTTCTGTTGGATTTCCAAGAAAATCGTCCAGGCGGTTAATCAATTGCTCTGATTTGATGTGTTCTAATTGTTCGGCAATTTCATGAACCTCGTCCCAACTGAAATTTAGTTTTTCAACCAAAAACACTTCCCACAATCGATGTTTTCTCACAATCATTTTGGCCGCCAGCTTTCCGTTTTCAGTTAAGGAAACACCCTGGTATTTTTTATAATTCACCAAATCTTTCTCTGCCAGTTTTTTAAGCATATCGGTTACAGAGGATGCTTTCGTTTCCATAATTTCCGCAATAGCATTCGTACTCACTTCTGTTTCCAAAGCAGCCGTCAGGTGGTAGATCGATTTTAAATAGTTTTCTTCTGAAAAGGTCATTTTTTTAAGCTTCTAAGCGCCTAAGTTTCTAAGCACCTAAGTTTCTTTAAGGCTTAAAAAACCTTAGTTCCTTAGTAGCTTAATATCTTAGCAACTTCATTTAACAATCAGCAAAGGTATCGAAATTTTATGTCTCAATTTATCTACGGTTGTACCAAAAAGAATATCTTTCAAACCAGTGTGGCCGTGGGTTCCCATGACTAAAATGTCAAAATTACCTTCGTTTATAATTTTCGGAATTACTTTGGCGGGTTTTCCAAAACCAAGTTCTGTTTTAATTTTGAATCCTTTGCCTGAAAGCATGTCTTTGTATTTTAGTAATAATTTTTCGTCGATTGTAGTTTCATGATCGTGTATATGAACACCATACATTAAGGCACCGACCGTTTCTACAATATGTATGAGGGTATATTCTGTGTCAATATCGCCCAATTCGAAAGCTTTATTCAGAGCAGCTTCATCGGCATTCGAGAAATCTACAGAAACTGCGATGTTTTTAATGCTTTGGCTTTCCTTCGGCGAAAAATGCAGTTTAAGGTTGTGTGGTGAATGGTTTACCGATTTGTTTTTCGCTTTAGCAATGAAAGGTTTAAAAACGATGTATAGCAGTAACCCTAAAAATCCAAATGCCAGCGGAACCACTGTAAACCAAAGAACCATTGGATGATCTGAACTTTCTAACCAGGATGTTATTTCATCGTAAACTAATTTTGCATTCAGAGAAACAATAATCGAAGCAATAATCCAGGATACGATTTGTGTTGTTTTAGAAATATGAAAACCTTTCATTTTCGATTTATCGCTCACAAAATGAATAAGCGGAATAATAGCAAATCCTAATTGCAAACTTAAAATTACCTGACTCAGAATTAAGAGTTTTCCGGTCACGCTCTCACCATAAATCAAAATCACGATTACCGCCGGAATAATAGCAATTAAACGTGTTATAATTCTACGAACCCAAGGCTGAATCCTAAAATGCAGATATCCTTCCATTACGATTTGTCCTGCAAGCGTTCCGGTTACAGTCGAACTTTGTCCTGCAGCAATCAAAGCAACGGCAAACAAAATCGGAGCCCATTTGGTTCCTAACAACGGTTCAAGAAATTGATGCGCATCCTGGATTTCAGCTACTTCAAACATTCCGTTTTTATGGAAAGTCGCTGCCGCAAGAATTAAAATGGCTGCGTTTACAAAAAAAGCAAGATTTAATGCAATGGTAGAATCGATCAAATTGTATTTTAAAGCTTGTTTGATTCCCGCCGGAGTTCTGTCAAATTTTCTGGTTTGTACCAAAGACGAATGCAGATACAAGTTGTGAGGCATTACAGTAGCTCCGATAATTCCGATGGCAATATACAACGCAGCCGAATTTGGAATAGAAGGAATAAGTCCCGCTAAAACTTTATGAACTTCTGGTTCAGCAAAAATCATTTCGAAAATAAAGGAAAAGCCAATTATGGCCACCAAAGCTATAATGAAGGCTTCCATCTTCCGAATTCCTTTATTAATCAGGAAAAGCAATAAAAACGTATCTAAAACGGTAATCAAAACCGCTTCAAGTAACGGAATTCCGAAAAGAAGGTTGATACCAATCGCCATCCCGAGCACTTCTGCCAGATCGCAGGCCGCAATTGCTATTTCGGCTAAGAAATATAAAATGTAGTTGATGTATTTTGGATAAGTTTCTCTCGAAGCCTGTGCAAGGTCGCGCTGAGTTACAATTCCGAGACGGGCACTCAAACTCTGCAAAAGCAAAGCCATTAAGTTGCTCATCAATAAAACCCAGACCAACGTATAACCAAACTGGCTTCCGCCGGCAATATCTGTAGCCCAGTTTCCCGGATCCATATAGCCAACACTTACAAGATAAGCAGGGCCTAAGAAGGCTAAAAATTTTCTAATCCCTTTTTTTTTGTGCTCGGTAGAAACCGATTCATGCACTTCTTCTAAAGATTTGGACATTGTAAAAGTATTGTTTTCACAAATATATAGAAAAATTATATTGGCGAAACAATTTTTTTAGACAAGTCTAAAAGTTAATGTTAGAATTTAAACATTTTGGACACAACCCAGATAAAGTAAAGTTAATCTCATTCACTTTATAGTTGTGCGGCATAATATAACTTGGTTTTACAGTTTCGAGACAAGTAATTTCATGACATTTTTCGCAGCTGAAATGTGCATGGTTATGAATGTGTACACGCTGATGGGAATGATTGCATTTTGCATACTTTACTGTTCCGTCCAGATTCGAAATTTTATGAATAGTGTCTTCATTGATTAACCGGTCCAGAATTCTGTAAATAGTAACGCGATCACATAAATCATTTAATTGTTTGTGAATTTCTGTATGCGAGAGAGCTGTTTTCGATTTTTCTAGAACCTCTAAAACAGCTGTTTTTGCTGCGGTATTACGTGTAGCCTTCATTTTTTGGGAATTTAAAATCAAACGCAACAATGTTGCAATTAATAAAATTGTTTATATTTGCAACAAAATTGCATTAAGCAAATGTACACGAAATGAAGAAAATAAGCACATCTTTTTATGATATTTTAGGAATTTCAAGTGCGGCCATTTGTCTGGTTCACTGTTTGATTTTTCCTCTTTTAACCATCCTTCCATTAGGATTAACTCACAATCCGTTTATCGATTTTCTATTTGCCTCAATAGGGTTATTTGCAATTCTCAAAATTATAAAAAAATCATCGCTTTTGGTATCGTCTATTTTAGTTGTTTCTATATCCTTGATTTGGATTGGTATTTTGATTGATCTTTTTTTTGAAATTCATCTCGATTTAATCTATTTCGGAGGAATCGGAATGATTACAGGGCATTTAATCAATTATAAATTACACAGAAAACAGCATCATTAAAATCAGCAATATGAAACAGAAGCATTTTGAAGTGATTATCATTGGCGGTAGTTATAGTGGCCTCTCTGCAGCCATGAGTTTAGGACGTTCATTGCGTCAGGTACTGGTTATTGATAGTGGTTTGCCATGTAACAGACAAACACCACATTCTCATAATTTTATCACACAAGATGGTGAAAAGCCAGCAGTTATTTTGAAGAAAGCCAAATTACAAGTGGACATTTATAAAACTGTTCAATTCTATAACGGACTTGTGGCAACAACAGTTAAAACAGATAAAGGGTTCGTGATTACAACGGAATCCGGAAATGTATTTACTTCCAGAAAAGTGTTATTTGCTACAGGGGTTAAAGATTTGCTGCCTGAAATTAAAGGTTTTCAAGAATGTTGGGGAATTTCGGTTTTGCATTGTCCGTATTGTCATGGTTATGAAGTCAAAAATGAAAAAACGGCCATTATTGCCAATGGAGAAATGGGATTTGAATTTGCTAAATTGATTTCGAACTGGACTAAAGATCTTCGTTTATGCACCAATGGAAAATCGGAATTGACTTCAGACCAAACACAAATACTTAAAAATTATGGAGTTTTAATTTTAGAAGAAGAAATATTTTTTTTAGATCATAATGAAGGATATGTTAAAAATATCATTTTTAAAAACGGAGAAAAAGTCGAGGTAAAAGCTATATACACAAGACCGCCTTTTGAACAGCATTGTAGAATACCCGAAACTTTGGGCTGTGATATTAGCGAACAAGGATTGTTGAAAGTTGATTTGATGCAAAAAACAAATGTTCCAGACATTTTTGCAAGTGGAGATTGCACAACACAAATGCGATCTGTAGCCATTGCCGTTTCTACAGGTACTTTCGCTGGCGCGGTAATTAACAAAGAACTTATTGATGAGGGGTTTAGATAATCAAATTTTATTAAACACAAAGAAAATATAGTTTCTAAAGTTGTTTCATTAGCATCAAACAAATAGCTATACATGAAAACAAGCTTTTTGCTAATCTTAATTCAAAAAAAGTAAATCTAATTAAATAAAAATCTAACACATTGAATCCAATCCGTTTGAAAATTTCAGTTGCACATAAGTGTATATCAAATTTAATTTTTAGTTTTGTCTAAATTTAATTTTACAATAATGAAATATTTATTTTTGACAATATTAATAATTTCAACTAAAAGCCTATACTCGCAAAACATCTCAGGAAAAGTAGAAGCCTCAATTCCTACTGGTCAGAAAATTAACCTTAGTTTATTAAATACAAATTTTAAAACACAAGCCGATTCTTCAGGAGTTTATAAATTAGAAAATATTCCACAAGGAACTTATAAAATAAATGTAACCTCAACAGGATTCAAACCCATCACCCAAAGGATTTCAGTGTTAGAAAATGAAAATTTAATTTTGGATTTTCAATTAGAAGAAGACCAGAACGAGTTAAACGAAGTCGTGGTTTCAGGAACTTTAAAACCTGTAAAACGATTAGAAAGTGCTGTTCCCGTTGAGGTTTACTCGCCTGTTTTCTTCAAAAAAAATCCAACACCAAGTATTTACGATGCGCTTCAGAACATAAATGGGGTTCGTCCGCAGTTGAATTGTGGTGTTTGCAATACGGGAGATATTCACATAAACGGATTAGAAGGCCCTTACACTTTGGTTATGATTGACGGAATGCCAATTGTCAGCAGTCTTTCTACAGTTTATGGTCTTTCGGGAATTCCGAATTCTCTGGTGGAACGAATCGAAATTGTAAAAGGTCCTGCTTCGTCTCTTTACGGAAGTGAGGCAGTAGGAGGTTTAATCAATATCATTACTAAAAATCCAACTAATGCACCGGTTTTTTCTGCCGATTATTTTACAACTTCTTATTTTGAAAGCAATCTCGATTTGGGAACGAAATTTAATGTAGGCAAAAAAGCAATTTCTCTTATCGGAATTAATTATTTTAACTACGATCAGGTTATCGATAAAGACAAGGATAATTTTACGGATGTCACGCTTTCTGAAAGAATCTCGCTTTTTAATAAATGGAGTTTTAAGCGAAATTACAATCGCCTTTTTACCATTGCTGTACGCGGAATGTACGAAGATCGTTGGGGAGGAGACACTCGCTGGGAGAAAAAATACAGGGGCGGTGATGAAATTTATGGTGAAAGCATTTATACCAAAAGAGCCGAATTAATTGGAAGTTATCAATTGCCATTTGAAGAAAAACTAATGCTTTCGTTCTCTGGAAATGTACATTATCAGGACAGCCGTTACGGAACAACATCGTATATCGCCAATCAAAAAATTGGATTTTTACAACTGACCTGGGATAAAAAAATTGGCAGAAATGATTTATTGGCAGGAATTGCAAGCCGATATACGTATTATGACGATAACACGCCGGCAACCAAAGAAGCCGAAAACACTTGGCTTCCTGGAATTTTTGTTCAGGACGAAATTACCTTTTCTCCAAAAAGTCAGGCTTTGCTGGGAATGCGTTATGATTACAATTCGATTCACGGTTCGATCCTTACACCTAGATTGGCGTATCGATTTAAAGCTAATGAAAATACCATTTTTCGATTAAACGCTGGAACTGGGTTTCGTGTCGTGAATTTGTTTACCGAAGATCACGCAGCACTGACGGGTTCCAGAGATGTAATTATTAAAAATGATTTAAAACCCGAAAAATCTGTAAACGTGAATTTGAATTACATTCAGAAAATCAATTTCGGGAATGGAACTTTTATGGGAATTGAAACGACTGCTTTTTACACAAGATTTAGCAATAAAATCATTTCAGATTATGAGTCGAATCCAAACGAAATAATCTACGACAATATTGATGGTTATGCGATAAGTCAGGGAATCAGTACCAATGTAGATCTTAATTTTCCTTCGGGATTAAAATTTATTGTTGGCGCAACACTTTTAGACAATAAAAATGTCGAAAACGGAATTTCAGAAAGACCTTATCTGACTGAGAATTTTACCGGAACCTGGAGCATTTCGTATAAAATCCAGCCTTGGAACTTATCGATGGATTATACGGGGAATGTTTACAGTCCGATGAAGTTGCCTTTGTTGAGTGAAACAGATCCCAGAAATCCAGATTCGCCGTGGTACAGTATCCAAAATATTCAGTTTACGTATTCAGGATGGAAAGATTTCGAAATTTATGGAGGAATCAAGAATTTGCTGAACTTTACCCCAAAACAAAATAATCCGTTTTTGATTTCGAGAACAAATGACCCTTTCGACAAAAATGTGCAATACGATTCGGCTGGAAAAGTTTTAGTAACACCTGATAATCCCTACGGTTTGACCTTTGACACAACGTATGTTTATGGACAGAACCAAACAATCCGCGGATTTTTGGGATTGCGATATACTTTTAGATAAATTTATAGTGCACATATTAAAAGGATTCTTCTTCTGTACTGAGGAGGGGAGTCAGAATAGAAAGCTTTTTTTAACCTTATAACATTCTATTCCCTTCATAAGATTATTTATTAATTGATTTTTAATTACAATTTAACTTTTGAATTTATTTTCATGCATTTTACCTTAAACCACGAAATTGACTTTTGTAATTGTCATTTCAATTGATTTATTACATTTACAAAAAATTACAATTATGGTATTAAGCAGATTTTGGTTAACGATTTTTATTTCTTCGATTGTGTTTATTGTGGTGAGTTTATTTACTGCCAATACGTATACTATTGATTCTGTTTTGAACGGAAAGAAAGATGACCCGATTTTGGTTTCAGAAAAATACGTTGAACAACTTCCTGCCTACATTAAAGACAGCATTAAAAATGCTCCTGAAAAAACCATGATTGTCAATCGTGACACGCTAAATGCCGATACGACTTATGTTTTCAAAAACAAAACGGTAAAAATCTACAGCGGTCTTCAAAAATCAGATGGTTTATTACCAACTTGCAAAAGCACTTTACTGGACTTAATAATTCCATTGATTGCTTATCTGGCTTTCTTCTGCGGATTAATGGAACTTTTAATCGTTTCGGGAGCTTCCGGAAATTTAGCTAAACTACTGAGTCCCGTTTTTGTAAAAGTTTTTCCAAGTATTCCTAAAAACCACCCTTCGATATCCTACATGACCTTAAACTTTGCTGCGAATTTCTTAGGATTAGATTCGGCTGCAACTCCGTTCGGACTTAAAGCCATGGAAAGTTTACAGGAAATAAACCCCGAAAAAGACAAAGCCAGTGATGCACAGATTATGTTTATGTGTCTTCACGCTTCGGGTTTAACTTTAATTGCAACTTCAATTATAGGGTATCGTGCCGCTGCAAATGCAAGTAATCCTGCCGATGTAATGCTGCCTTGTATCATCACTTCGTTCATCGGAACCATTGCTGCTTTCCTGATTGTGGGAGTAAAACAAAAAATCAATTTCAAGAGTGCTTCTTTATTAATTGGTTTAATGACTTTGATTGCTGGTATTGTTGGTTTATTGATGTATGTAAACCATTTGGATTTAATCGGAAAAAACTATTTCACCTCTAACCTTTCAGGATTAATATTAGTGGCGATAATTGCTTTTACACTGATTTTTTCTTTCATACATGAAAAGAAATTCAAAGAGGCAGAAACTACTGTCTTTGACACTTTTGTAGTCGGAGCCAACAACGGGGTTAAAACCGGAGTTACTATTTTTCCTTATGTTTTAGGGATGCTGGTTGCTATTTCATTGTTCAGAAACAGCGGTTTGTTCGAAATCATCAGTGATGCTATTGGATTTATCTTTTCGAATATGGGAGTGAGCAAAGAAATCACGAATGCGCTGCCGGTTGCGATGCTTCGCCCTTTTAGTTCTGCAGGATCAAGAGGTTTTTTGATTGATTCAATGAATACTTTTGGCGCCGATTCTTTAACGGCAAGACTGAGCAGTATTTTTCAGTGCAGTGCTGAGAGTACTTTTTATGTAATTGCGGTTTACTTTGGTTCGGTAAATATTAAAAATACCCGTTATGCTTTGGGCACCATGCTTTTGGTAGATTTGATTTGTGTGATTACGGCTATTTTTGTGGCGACCTGGTTTTTTTAATTAAACATTAATCAACATAATCGAAATTAAACCGGATTAAAATCCGGCCCTACAATATTGAATCGAGCCGATGGCTCTTGCTCTTGGGTTTTAAAATTCCGTAAGAATGAATATGTATTGTAGCAACGGATTTTAATCCGTTGAAAACAGATTTGAACCTTTTATTAAGTTCCATTAGGAACGGATCATATAAAATATGCGCAAACTTTATAAATTTCAATGAGTTTCATAACCAACAATAAACTCCGAAACACTTATAATTCAAATTCTTTCTTAGGCAAATAATTTTTAACTTTGCCAAAAACAAAGAAATGATTGATTTTATATACCAGGATCCTTATCCTATTTTAAAAGACGAAACACAATACCGAAAAATTACTTCAGATTTTGTACAACTTGAAAAATTTGGAGACAAAGAAGTACTTTTAGTTGATCCAAAAGGATTAGAATTATTAGCTGAAGAAGCCTTAACAGATGTGTCGTTCATGTTGAGAACCACACATTTGCAAAAACTAAGAAACATTCTGGATGATCCTGAAGCGACAGACAACGATCGTTTTGTAGCGTATAATTTACTTCAAAATGCTGCTGTAGCTGCCGAAGGTCAATTGCCAAGCTGCCAGGATACCGGAACAGCGATTGTTATGGCGAAAAAAGGCGACAGCATTTTCACCAGCGCTGATGATGCAGAATGGCTGAGCAGAGGAATTTTTAATACTTATCAAAAACGTAATTTACGTTATTCTCAGATTGTTCCCATTTCGATGTTTGAAGAAAAAAATTCAGGTTCGAATCTTCCGGCACAAATTGATATCTATTCCAAAAAAGGAATGGCTTATGAATTCTTATTTATGGCAAAAGGTGGTGGATCTGCCAACAAAACGTATTTGTACCAACAGACAAAATCGTTATTGAATGAAAAATCTCTTGATGCTTTTATTCGTGCAAAAATCAAAGATTTAGGAACTTCTGCCTGTCCACCGTACCATTTGGCTTTAGTAATTGGCGGAACTTCAGCGGAATCCACTTTAGCGAATGTTAAAAAGGCTTCAGCAGGTTATTTTGACAACCTGCCTACATCAGGAAACATGGCCGGTCAGGCGTTTCGTGATTTGGAATGGGAAGAACGTGTTCAGAAAATCTGTCAGGAAAGTGAAATCGGAGCTCAGTTTGGAGGAAAATATTTTACACATGACGTTCGCGTCATTCGTTTGCCTCGTCACGCAGCTTCATGCCCGGTTGGACTGGGAGTTTCCTGTTCTGCAGACCGAAATATCAAAGGAAAAATCACCAAAGACGGAATCTACCTTGAGCAGTTAGAAACGAATCCGAAACAATTTTTACCGGAAACAGCACCACATTTGGAAGCTCCGGTTGAAATTGACTTAGATCAGCCAATGGCAGATATTTTAGAAAAACTATCGCAATATCCAATCAAAACGCGTTTAAAACTAAACGGAACTGTTATTGTGGCACGTGATATCGCCCACGCAAAAATTAAAGAATTATTAGACGCCGGAAAACCAATGCCGGAATATTTTAAAAACCACCCTGTTTATTACGCCGGACCTGCAAAAACTCCGGAAGGAATGGCTTCAGGAAGTTTCGGACCAACAACAGCCGGACGTATGGACGTGTATGTAGATGAATTCCAGAAACATGGCGGAAGTATGGTGATGCTCGCTAAAGGAAACCGTACCAAACAGGTTACAGATGCATGCAACAAGTATGGTGGATTCTATTTAGGATCAATTGGAGGACCTGCCGCAATTTTGGCTCAGGACAATATCTTAAAAGTAGAAGTAGTTGATTTTGAAGAATTAGGCATGGAAGCTGTTCGAAAAATTACTGTAAAAGATTTCCCTGCATTTATTATTACGGATGATAAAGGGAATGATTTCTTTGAGAATCTGTAAAGCTTAGTTTAACTAACTTTTTATAATACCGTAAATTCATAATTTTATTGAATTTACGGTATTTTTATCTTAAAAAGCACATTTACTATCCAAACCATGAATCAAATACTAACTCTTTTCAATTCCGTACTTCCCATTTCAGAAGAAGAACAAACCATTATGAAACAGCATTTGTTTACAGAAAGCCTCAAAAAAGGAGAAAAGTACTGTGAACAGGGCAAAATCTGTACTAAATCGGTTTTGTTATTAAAGGTGTTTTGAAAGTCATAAAAGCAGATTTTGAAGGAAATGAGTACATTACTTACTTTATAAGCCAGGGGCATTTAGCCGTTGCAGTGGAAGTGCAGCCGATTCAATTGAGCTGTTAACGGGTAAAAATTTATATTTAATCCAGAATTTTAATTCCTTTTTTATAATCTGTTAAACATTTTTTTTCCAATTCTACTTTAGGATTGTAAGTTGTATTTCCTTTTGTAATTGATTTGTTTATATCAATTAATTCAAGTGTTTCTAAATCAATCAAAATCGTATACCCATAATTTACACTTCCATCAGAAATATCAAAATTCAGATAATATGGCATAATATCTTTTGAATGATACCAGGAAGCTGATAAGTTCAGTTTCGTATTTTTATTTTGCGCAAAGTAGTAATTCATGCATTTTGGAAAAATGACTTCTCTGTTCTTTATTCTCAATGTTTTCTTATTCCAGTCAAATTTTGCTGGATTAAATTGTTTAGGTAAACCAATTATATTTCCATTACTATCAATTTGTAAGCGTGTATCTTGGTGTATTACATCTGCACTGGTCAGAAATAGAAATGATATTAAAATAAAAAATGTTTTCATTTAATTTTGTGTTTTGAAAATACCCCAATATTAAGGAATAAGCGAAAAGATTCTTTTAAAACCTCATCTCAGGAATTTCTCCCTCAATTATCAAATCAGCTTCAGTTGAAGCAATAATATGTTCAACAGAAATACCTGGCGCGCGTTCTAAGAGCTTAAAACCTTTTTCTGTTACTTCGAGAACCGCAAGCTCAGTTACAACCTTTTTAACGCATCCTACACCAGTTAATGGCAAAGTACATTTTTTCAGGATTTTTGATTCTCCTGCTTTATTAACGTGCATCATGGCAACGATGATATTTTCGGCGGAAGCCACCAAATCCATAGCGCCTCCCATACCTTTTACCATTTTGCCCGGGATTTTCCAGTTGGCGATATCTCCGTTTTCAGAAACCTCCATCGCACCCAGAATGGTCAAATCAACTTTCTGGCTTCGAATCATTCCAAAACTAAAAGCCGAATCAAAGAAACTCGCTCCCGGAAGCGTAGTAATCGTTTGTTTTCCTGCATTGATGATATCGGCATCTTCTTCTCCCGCAAAAGGAAAAGGCCCCATTCCTAAAACGCCATTTTCACTTTGAAATTCGACTGAAATATCGTCTCTGACATAATTTGCTACCAAAGTCGGAATTCCGATACCAAGATTGACAAAATAACGGTCTTTAACTTCCTTTGCAATTCGTTTTGCTATATCTTCTTTACTAAGTGCCATAGTTTTAATGTGTCAATTTGTTAATGTGCCAATTAGGCAATTCTCAATGCAATCTAAATTAATTATCTAATTGTCGCATTATCTCAATTAAAATTTAATGTGTCAATTTGATAATTAGATAATTTTAAAACATACAGTAAAGAATTATCTAATTGACAAATTATCTCATTATCTAATTCCTCTGTCTTACGGTTCGTTGTTCAATTCTCTTCTCAAACTTTTCTCCCTCAAAAATACGCTGTACCATAATTCCGGGAATATGAATCTGATTTGGATCTAATGTGCCAACCGGAACTAATTCTTCAACTTCGGCAATTGTAATTTTTCCAGCACCTGCCATACAGGCATTGAAGTTTCTGGCTGTACCTTTGAAGATTAAATTACCCGCTTCATCGCCTTTCCATGCTTTCACAATAGCAAAATCTGCTTTAAAAGCTTCTTCCATGATATGCATTTTACCATTGAATTCACGTACTTCTTTTCCCTCGGCTACTTCGGTTCCGTAGCCTGCAGGAGTAAAGAAAGCTGGGATTCCGGCCTGAGCTGCACGGCATTTCTCAGCTAAAGTTCCTTGTGGCGTGAGTTCGACTTCCAGTTCCCCCGAAAGCATCTGACGCTCAAACTCGGCATTTTCACCAACGTAAGAGGAAATCATCTTTTTGATTTGTTTTTTCTGAAGAAGCAATCCCAAACCAAAATCATCAACACCTGCATTATTAGAGATACAGGTCAAATCTGAAATTTGAGTTTTCACTAAGGCTGCAATGGTATTTTCAGGAATTCCACACAGACCAAATCCGCCAAACATGATGGTCATTCCGGATTCGATACCTGTTATAGCATCCTGAACATTCTTTACTTTTTTTGTAATCATAACAAATGGTCTTTATTACTGGCTATTTTTGATAAAAATACGATTTTAAGATTAAATTATATCGATTTCGTAAAAATAAAATAGAGCTTCGACTCCGCTCAGCATAACATTAATGTTTTAATTTCATCCAACGGTTTAATATCAAAAAAAATCCTTTTGTTAGCATCTTAAAATGAGATGCCAACAAAAGGATATTTTATATTCTAAAAGCTAAAACTATAGTTCGAACTCTTCTGTATTTTGTTCTGTCTGCGTGGTGTCTTTTACAACGGCTGCAGGTCTGCTGTAACAATCTACTTTTATAGAAAGATTAGCCGGACGCTCAAACTCTGCTTTTGAAACCTGAAGACCAGGATCGGCATAACATTTTTTCATAAAGTAAGCCCAAACCGGCAATGCAGCTGTAGCTCCCTGACCATAAGTCAGACTTTTGAAACGTGCTGAACGATCCTCGCAACCTACCCAGACACCGGTTACCAAATTTGGCACCATACCCATAAACCAACCATCAGACTGGTTTTGTGTTGTACCTGTTTTACCTGCAATAGGATTCGTGAACATATACGGATAACCTGTCCAACGGTTGTCTCCGCTACCTCCGCCTTGTGTACGCAAACGTGCACCCGAACCGCTTTCTGTAACTCCCTGAAGCAATTTGATTACGGCAAAAGCAATGTCTTTATTTAAAACATCGTGCGATTCCGGAATGGGTTCATAAATAACTTCTCCGCTTTTGTTTTCAATCTTACTTAAAAATTGTGGTTTTACATACACTCCCTGATTGGCAAACGTACTGTATGCAGCCACCATATCTTCAACAGTAATATCAACAGCTCCCAATGCAATAGATGGCTGTACCGGAATTTCAGTTTTAACGCCTAATTTTCGTGTTAGTTCTACAACAGCTTCAGGACTTGTTCTGTCAATTAATTTAGCAGAAACCGTATTGATAGAAGCAGCTAAAGCTTGTTTTAAAGTAACCATTCCACGGTATCTGTAATCCGAGTTTCTTGGCTCCCAGTCTTCTGTTACGTGGTGGCGACCTTTGTGAATCATAAACGGTCCGTCTAAAATAGAATCACAAGGAGACATGTTTAATTGCTCAATCGCTGTTGCATAAACAAATGGTTTAAAAGTAGAACCAACTTGTCTGGCACCCTGCCCAACGTGATCGTACTGAAAATATTTATAATTGATTCCGCCAACCCAAGCCTTAATTGCTCCAGTCTGAGGTTCCATTGACATTAAACCAGATTGTAAAAAATGTTTGTAATAACGAATAGAATCAAGAGGTGTCATTGTTGTATCGCGTTCTCCTTTCCAGGTAAACACACGCATTTTTGTTTTTACTTTAAATGAAGCAATAATATCATCTTCGCTTTTATCCATTTCTTTCATCTGAGCCCAGCGTACAGAATTTTTCATGGCCTGCATCATAATTCTATCGGTTTCAGCCTGAGTGATATTTACAAAAGGCGCATTTTTATTGTTTTTCATTTCAATAAAAAACTGCTCCTGAAGATTTTTCATGTGTTCTGCTACAGCTTCTTCTGCATGAGCCTGCATTCTAGAGTCTATGGTAGTATAAATTTTAAGACCGTCTTTATAAATATCATAATCCGATCCGTCTGGTTTTTTGTTTTCTGTAACCCATTTTTTCATGTAATCACGAAGGTACTCTCTGAAATAAGTTGCCGTCCCTTCACGATGGCTTTCTAATTTAAATTTCAAAGAAATAGGCAAAGCCTGCAATCTTTCTTTTTCGGTATTAGTAATCATCTTTGCTTTTACCATTTGCCCAAGAACTACATTACGGCGGTTTTTAACGCCCTCAGGATTACGAACAGGATTGTATAATCCTGAGTTTTTGAACATTCCCACCAAAATTGCCGATTCATCAATTGTCAAATCTTTAGGATCTTTAGAGAAATAAGTCTGTGCTGCCGAACTAACTCCTACCGAATAGTTTCCAAAATCATATACGTTGCAATACATTGCCAGTATTTCGTTTTTGGTATATTGTCTTTCCAGACGAATGGCAATAATCCATTCTTTTACCTTTTGTACAATTCTAAACGGAAGGAATTTGGAACCTTCACCATGAAATAATTGTTTTGCTAATTGCTGTGTCAGTGTACTGGCACCACCATTGGTCCCTAAAGTAAAAATTGCTCTTAAAGTTCCACGTCCGTCAATTCCTGAATGTTCATAAAAACGAGCATCTTCGGTAGCAACCAAAGCTTCAACCAGGTTTTTTGGCAAATCAGAATATTTAAGTTGAGATCTGTTGGTTTTAAAATACTTACCTATTACTACTCCATCAGAAGAAATAATTTCGGTAGCCAAATTAGAATCCGGATTTTCTAAATCTTCAAAAGAAGGCATTGAACCAAAAAGCCCCCAGGAAGCAAATAAAAAGAAGGCCAAAATACCTAACAGTCCATAAGCAAAAATCCTCCAGAATTTTTTTTGATAGTATTTAATATCTTTTACTGTATTTGTCTGATTGTTTTTTTTAGTAGCCATAACTATTTTCTAATCTTTTTGTTCTATTCTAAAACCTACATCTGTAATCCCTTCTAATTCCTGAACACCCGGAATTTTTCCGGATTCACGGACAGCCTGTTTGATATGTACTTTGTACTTACCCCTAAACTTCACATTTTCTTTCAGATACAGCTTACTTTCTTTAATATCTGTAAAACCGTTTCCTAAAAGCGTTCCATCAGGGTTTGCCATTTGATATTCAAGGGTATCCACTTTTGTAAATCCGTTTGGCATTTCGATGGCTACAATTAAAAATAAATTATTGAAAGGATAATTGTTATTATCTCTCAAATTTACAAATAAGTTGTAGCGTTTCGTGGAGTCTAAAACCGGCAGGTCGAAGGTTATAATACTGTCTTTGTGCCAGGCACTTCCAACAGATTTGTACTCATCAAATACTCTTTTTTTATCACATGAAAAAAGAAGTATAGCTGCCAAAAGAAGAATTCCGCTATTTTTTATTCTCATTTTTAGTAATAATTATAGGTTTTCTTGGTTCAGCTGGTTTATTCTCATTTGAATTGGGTTTATTCGGATTGTTTTTATTCGAATTCTGCTTTTTCTTATGATTTTGCTTATTAGGGTTGTTTGGTTTATTGCCATTGCCGCCATTGTTCGGATTAGTATTATTTCCGGATGGTCTGGCGTTATTGCTGTTTTTTTCCTGCTGTGGTTTCTGAGGAGCTGCAACTGTAGCGGTTTCACCATTTGGTTTACGCTTGCGGTTTGGTTTTTTCTTCTTTTTAGGCTGATCAAAACGAGTTAAACTTTCCTGACCCATTGCATTATTGAAGTCTTTTTCTGGTTCAGAAGTAACTTCAATAGCAAAATCTTCCAGAGAAGAAACTTTATTTTTCAGTTTGTTTTCGGCAATAATTTCTTTTACCTGATCAATTTTCAAAACGTGCCAGTTTGCAAAATTATTCGTGTAAGCAAACCACATTAATCCTTTAAAAATATCCTGTTTCTGACAGATTGCATCTCCTTTTTCGGTAATCAGTTTGGTGTCATAATCGGGAAAATCTTTTAAAGCGTCCATATAAGTGTCTAACTCGTAGTTTAGACAGCATTTTAGTTTACCGCATTGTCCGGCTAATTTTTGCGGATTCAACGAAAGTTGCTGATAACGCGCCGCAGATGTATTGACACTTCTAAAATCAGTCAGCCACGTTGAACAGCAAAGTTCACGACCACACGAACCTACTCCACCCAAACGAGCTGCTTCCTGACGGAAACCCACTTGTTTCATTTCGACTCTGGTACTGAACTCTTTAGCAAAATCCTTAATAAGCATTCTAAAATCGACGCGATCATTTGCAGTGTAGTAAAATGTTGCCTTTGATCCGTCTCCCTGAAATTCAATATCCGAAATTTTCATTTCCAGCTTATGCTGAATCGCCAGTTCTCGTGCACGAACTTTCATTGGTTCTTCGCGATCACGTGCCACAGACCAGATATCAATATCTTTTTGAGATGCTTTTCTGTAAATTTTCGGAACTTCGTTACTGTCAGGATTCACTCCTTTTTTCTTCATTTGAATTTTTACCAATTCGCCTGTCAAAGTAACAATTCCAATATCATGTCCAGGTGATGCAACAGTTGCTACAATATCACCTATACTTAGGGTTAATTTCTCTGAATTTCTAAAGAATTCCTTTCGTCCGTTCTTAAAACGAACCTCAACACAATCAAAAATCGCCTCTCCATTAGACGGACTCATATTCGAAAGCCAGTCAAAAACCGTCAGTTTATTGCAGCTGTCCGTGCCGCAAGTTCCATTATTTTTACAACCTTTTGGTGCGCCGCCATCTGAGGTTGAACAACTTGTACATGCCATAATTATATATGTAGTGTTGCAAAAGTGCAACTTAAGTTCATAAACGTTTGATCGGTAAAGATAGTATTTTTTTTAGTTTGCATTTTATGGATTAAAACTAAAGACTTGTTAAATAAAAAAACCTATTCTGTTTTACACAAAATAGGTTATTTGAAATTAGTTCTTATGATAGAATTTATCCTAAGATCTTATATATTTTATCAGACAATCTAATTCTGAAAGGCACTTCAAAAGTCACTTTATCACCAATTTTAGCAGATTGAGTCTCTGCACCATCAACAATGATTTTATCTAAAACCAATTCCTGCTCACCAGTTGTTGGTCCTGAAATTAAGATTTTGTCGCCTGTATTCAGTTCGCTATTTTCAACTGTAAATTGTCCTACCTGCGCTTTTACATAATAATGCTCTGCTTTTCCAAGCAATACTTTTTTGATTTTTACCTTTTGGCGAATATCCGCTGGCTTTTGTGCTGTTGCCAAAGCAGTTTCCGGTAACTCTCCTGAATGTTTGAATTTCAGATTCTCTGATTTTCCTTTTCTGAAAACTTTATTCCCTACCTGTTTTCCGGCTCTTAATCTTACCTGATCCACCAAAGGCATGTTTACAACTTCAAGACATTCTGCAGAACAGCAGTTTTGCATAGCAGATTTACATTCATCACATTGAATAAAAAGCAAATGACAGCCATCATTCTCGCAATTGGTGTGATTGTCACAAGGTTTTCCGCATTGGTGACATTGCGAAATGATATCGTCTGTAATTCTTTCGCCAAGACGATTATCAAATACAAAGTTTTTTCCGATGAATTTGCTTTCCAATCCTTCTTCCTTCAGCTGTTTTGCGTAGTTGATAATTCCACCTTCTAACTGATAAACATTTTTAAACCCCTGGTGTTTGAAATACGCACTTGCTTTTTCACATCGAATTCCTCCTGTACAATACATAACCAGATTTTTATCTTCTTTATGATTCTGAAGCTGTTCGTTAATGATTGGTAAACTCTCTCTAAAGGTTTCTACATCGGGAGTGATGGCCCCTTTAAAATGCCCCACTTCACTTTCGTAATGGTTTCTAAAATCAACTACAATCGTATTTGGATCATCAAGGATTTCGTTGAATTCTTTGGCTTTCAGGTGAACGCCAATATTGGTTACATCAAAAGTATCGTCGTTTAGACCGTCGGCCACAATTTTGTCCCGAACTTTAATGGTCAGTTTTAAAAACGAATGGTCATCATGTTCTACGGCTTCATTTAGTCGTATGCCTTTCATGAAATCATACACTTCCAGAGTTTCTCTAAAAGCTTCCAGGTTTTCTTCAGGAATGCTCATCTGAGCGTTTATTCCTTCAGTGGCAACGTAAATTCGGCCCAAAGCATCAAGCTTATTCCAGGCTACAAATAAATCATCGCGAAATTTTTTGGGATCTTGAATTTTGGCATACGCATAGAAAGACAACGTAAGACGTTGTTTACCTGCATCATCGATCATGATGGCTCTTTCTTCTGCGCTCAAAGTGTTATACAGTTGCATGCTATAAACAGTTTTAAGTTTAGAAATTATTTTTGAGCGGCAAAGGTAGAAAAAAAGGTACTAAGTTGCAAAACTTCAAAGTTTCTAATATTTAAAAGTAAAAACTTACTATGCCGATTCTTGCACAAATGTTACTCTTTTTCATCAAGTAATGCTTGTTTGACGGTATTTAATTCTGCCATTTTCTCGTCACTTACTTTTGGATATTCTAAATCCATTTCATCCAGGGCATGAATAACAGCCGAAGCAATGGCAATTCGGGCATACGATTTATCATCTGCAGGGATAACATACCAAGGTGCTTTTTTGGTAGATGTATTTTTGATAAGCTCTTCATAGGCATGCATGTAATCATTCCAATAACCTCTTTCTTTGGCATCAGAAGCACTGAACTTCCAGTTTTTATCCGGATTATCTACACGCTCTATAAATCTTTTCTTTTGTTCGTCTTTAGAAACATTTAGAAAAAACTTGATAACAACTATACCGTTCCTGTTTAGGTATTTCTCAAAATTTCGAATGTCTTCGAAGCGATTTTCCCAAATATCTTTGGTAATGAGTTTTTCGGGTATTTTTTGACCTTTCAGAATCTGTTCATGTACACGGACCACCAAAACCTCTTCATAATAAGAACGGTTGAATATCCCTATACGGCCTCTTTCTGGTAAATGTTTTTGGCATCTCCACAAAAAATCATGATCCAGATCTTCTGAGCTAGGGGCTTTAAAAGAAAAAACCTGGCAACCCTGCGGATTTATCCCAGACATTACATGTTTGATTGCGCCATCTTTTCCAGCGGCATCCATTGCCTGAAAAATAAGAAGAACAGACCACTTGTCCTGAGCATACAGAGTATCCTGCATGGCAGCCAGTGCCTTTACACCCATTTTTAATATTTTTTTTACGGATGATTTTTTTTCTTCTAATGAGTCCAGAGTACTCCAGTCTTTGAGTTTAAAATCTTTTCCGTCTCCAACACAATATTGTTCTGAAAATTTCCTGGCGCGCTCCAGGAGTTCTTTCTTGTTTAACTTCTTAAGACTGTCAGAAATTAGATCAGGATCGTTCTCTTTTTTTTTGTTTTTTTTAGACATAGGTATAAATATTTTAAATAATAATGATTCTGTAATAAAAATAATTCTGTGGAAAAAAAGCTATTTAACGGTATTTTACGCTATTTAACCTTTTTCAGTAAGCATTGATAATCAAATAGATATAAATTTAATTAAAAAAACAAAATCAAGACATCATTTCAGGTTTTAATTAAAAAAATGTTAACTTAGCTTAGGATTTATTTGATTTTTAGTTAGTTGAGTTTTAATAGAATTTAAAATATGATTAAAAATGAACAAAGTTTACACCTCAGCAATTTTCTTGTTTTTTTTTATGCTTTCATGCAAAAAAGAAACACCTCCAGAACCTAAGCCGTTAGAAATTTCTGTCACTACCGTATTGCAGCAGGATGTAAAATTAGAATCCGAATATACAGGTCAGACTTTTGGTCAATCAGACATTCAGATTAATCCAAGGGTAGACGGTATCATTGAAAGCCTTAATTTTAAAGAAGGCAGTTTTGTGACCAAAGGGCAATTATTATACACCATTGATCCTTTGCCTTACAGAGCTAAACTTAATGAAGCCGAAGGAGGCGTCGCAGAATCTCAGGCACGTTTGTCAAAAACCAAATCAGATCTGGACATGATTGTCCCATTAGCGAAATCCAATGCAGTGAGCCAAAGAGAATTAGTTTCGGCTAAATCAGCTTATTCAGCTTCTATAGCCCAAAACAAAGCTTCTGAAGCATCACTTCAAAATGCAAAAATTGAATTGGGCTATTGCAGAATTGTCGCTCCTATTTCCGGATTAATCGGAATCTCAAAAGTAAGGGTTGGCGATTATGTACGACCGGGAGCTGCTTCTATTTTAAACACTATTTCTGATTTGGGAGATGTGAGAGTCCGATTTACTATGAGTGAGCAGGAATTCCTGCGTCTTTACCGGGAATTTAACAAACCGGATTCTGCTTTAAAAAGTTCTGGCGCATCGGTTTCATTAAAATTATCAGATGGGTCTACTTACCCACATACTGGCAAAGTAAGCTTTACCGACCGACAAATAGATCCTGCTACCGGTGCTATCACATTTGAAGCAGCGTTTCCAAATCCGGACAAATTACTTCGTCCGGGACAATATGCCAAAATAGCATTGCTTACTGATATTCGTAAAGATGCCATTGTAATTCCACAACGCGCTGTTATCGAAGTACAAGGTATTTTTCAGGTTTATGTTTTGGGTGCAGGTAACAAAGTTCAAATGCAAATTGTAAAACCAGGTCCGGCTGTTAAAAATGGATATATTATTGAAGAAGGGTTAAAACCGGGAGATAAGATAGCCATGGGAGGCACTTCGTTATTAAAAAACGGAAGTGTTATAACACCAAAAGTTGTACAATGGCAATTAGGAGAACCAGAATCTGCAGTTGCTAAATAATAATATTCAATACATAGTATTATGGGAGAATTTTTCGTTCGAAGACCGATTGTTGCTATTGTAATTAGTATTATTATTGTAATACTTGGATTACTGGCATTACAAAAAACACCTATTTCGCAATATCCGGATATTAATCCTCCTGTTGTAAAAATTACCACATCTTTTACAGGAGCAAATGCACTAAATGTTGAACAGGCAGTAGCAACTCCTATCGAGCAAAAAGTAAACGGTGTTGAAAACATGTTGTACATGAAATCAATCAACACCTCAGACGGTGCTTGTACAATTGAGGTCACATTTGATGTAGGAACCAATCTGGATAATGCCAATATGCTTACGCAAAACAGGCAAAACCAGTCTGCACCTTTCATGCCTCCAAGCGTTAAACAGCAGGGGGTCGTGGTAAAAAAGTCATTATCATTTCCAATGATGTTATTTACTGTAACCTCTACGAATCCAAAATATGATGCTAAATTTCTGAATAACTATGCCAGTATCAATATTGTAGATCAGCTGGCTCGTATCAAGGGAGTTGGAGAAGTTACGCTTTTTGGAGGAAGTGATTATTCGATGAGAATTTGGCTAAAGGCAGATATGATGAGCAAACTTGGCGTAACAGTCGATGATGTTAAAACCGCTCTGAACGCTCAAAATATGATTAGCCCCGGAGGAAAGTTTGGTGCTGAACCTGCGCCAGCTAATACCGAATTCACATACGGTGTTACGCTTCAGGATCGTTTAGTTACCGAAAAAGAATTTGGAAATATCGTTGTTCGAAGTAAAGAGGATGGAGCCCAGGTTTTAATGGCCGATATTGCCCGTATTGAATTAGGTACAGAAAACTACAGTTCTACTGCCCGAAGAAACAGTTCCCCAAGTGCTGTTGTTGCTTTATACCAAATGCCCGGAAGTAATGCTCTTGATGTGGCAGAAAATGCAAAAAGCGCAATGAAGCTATTATCTGAAAAGTTTCCAAAGGATATCGAATATCAGGAATCATTAGATACAACTCTAGCCATTACTGCCGGAGTTGATGATATTGTACATACATTGTTTGAAGCCATTATATTGGTTATTTTAGTAGTATTCATATTTCTTCAAAACTGGCGTGCTACTTTAATTCCGTTGATTACTGTTCCTGTTTCTCTTATCGGAACCATTGCAGTTTTCCCAATGCTAGGTTTTTCCATCAATACCTTATCACTACTTGGATTAGTATTGGCGATTGGAATTGTGGTAGATGATGCCATCGTAGTGGTCGAAGCCGTTATTCACCATATCGAACATGGTAAAAGTCCGAAAGATGCCACCGTTCAGGCCATGAAGGAAGTTTCGGGTCCTGTAATTGCAATTGCCTTGATTTTATGTGCCGTGTTTATTCCTGTTGCGATGACACCGGGAATTACCGGACGTTTTTATCAGCAATTTGCCATAACGATTGCCGTCTCGGTCGCATTTTCTGCTTTTAGCGCATTGTCACTAAGTCCTGCGCTCTGTGCCATGCTGTTAAAACCAACCAAGCCTATTGAAGAACAAACTGGATGGCTGGCAAAGTTTTTTGCCGGATTTAACAGAATCTTCGAAAAAGTTACCGGAAAATATATCAGTGGAGCAACATTTTTTGCAAAAAAGGCTATTCGAATTATTCTTTTGCTCGTTGTCATATTGGTCGCTACTGCTTTCTTAGGAAAGAAAATTCCATTAGGATTTATCCCGGAAGAAGATCAGGGTTATGTTTTGGTCAATATCGCATTGCCACCTGCGTCATCATTACAACGTACAGATGAAATTTCGAAAAAAGTAGACAGCTTCCTTAAAGAAGAAAAATCCATTCTGTCTTATACCACGATAAACGGATTTAGTATGCTTACCAATTCCTATCAGCCAAACAATGCGTTTATTTTCATCTCATTAAAACCTTGGGAAGAAAGAGCAGAAACAGCCAAACAATTTGTAGATAGATTCAATAAAAAACTGGCAACACAAATCACGACCGCAACCTGCTTTTCATTTGGTCCGCCGGCAATTCAGGGGTTAGGTGCTTCTGCAGGTTTCAGTTTAATGCTGCAGGACAGAGGAGGAAATACACCGCAATATCTGGCCGAACAAACTCAGGCTTTCATCGCTGCCGCACAGCAGCGTCCTGAAATAAAACGAATTTATACCACTTTTAATGCCGGTACACCTCAAATTAAATTAGAAATTGATAATGACAAAGCAATGAAATTAGGCATTCCAGTTTCTAAAGTCACCGAAGCATTGGGAGCCTTTTTAGGTGGAAGTTATGTGAATGATTTCAACCGTTTTGGGCGTCAATACAAAGTTTATCTGCAGGGTGAAGCCGCTGACCGTGTACGACCGGAAGATTTAAACCTGATTTATGTAAAAAATAATGCAGGCGACATGCTTCCTGTATCAACGTTAGTTACAGCAACAAAAGTTACAGGCCCTGATTTTACCAATCGTCTCAATTTATTCCGTTCAGCTGAAATTGGAGGAAGCCCAAATGACGGTTACAGTAGTGCCCAGGCCTTGACTGCCTTAGAAGAAGTTGCCAAACAGACTTTGCCTGCCGATATGAGTTTCGATTATATCAACCTATCGTATCAGGAAAAACACTCACCCGGAGGATCTTCAGTTTTCATAATGGCATTGGTATTTGTTTTTTTAATTCTTGCCGCACAATATGAAAGCTGGAAACTACCTTTTAGTGTATTGCTTGGAGCTCCTTTTGCTGTATTTGGAGCGTTTTTAGGACTTATGTTGGCCAGATTTGGAAGTGATGCTTATGTGAATAACGTTTTTGCTCAAATTGGTCTCGTATTATTAATTGGATTAGTCGCTAAAAATGCGATTCTGATTGTGGAGTTTGCCAAAGAAGAATACGAAAAAGGAAAACCGTTGTACGAATCGGCAATGGTGGCGGCAAAACTCCGTTTCCGACCGATTTTGATGACTGCCTTTGCATTTATTCTTGGAGTCGTTCCGTTATTGACTGCTACAGGTGCGGGTTCACAAGCTCGTATTGTAATGGGAATGGCTGTATTCAGCGGGATGCTAATTGCCACAATTTTAGGGGTGTTAATTGTACCCGGTCTGTTTGTAATGATTGAAAACATCGGAAAAAAGAAAGATGTCACAATCGTAACTGAAGAAAATGATGTGGAACCAAATACTACAGGCCATGCATAAGAAATATAAAATAATCGTTGTTATAGTTGTTCTTTCGTTATTACCCGTGGGCTGTATGGTTGGGCCAAAATATGCACGTCCGGAAGAACAAAAATCAGATTCTTATAAAAATGAAAGGAATTTAGACACTCTGGCCTCTGTAACCAATTTAAAATGGTTTGATTTATTTAATGATGATGTTTTAAAAGATTTAATTAAAAAAGGACTGGAAAACAATTACGATTTAAAAATTGCTGTTTCCCGAATCGATCAGCTTCGTGCAGAACTTGGTTATGCTAAATCTGATTTATTTCCTTCTTTTCAATATGGAGCGACCATAAACAGCAATGAGAAAAATTTCACTCCTTCAAATGCCGGAGCCAGCATGTCCTGGGAACTTGATTTTTGGGGAAAATACCGTCATGAACGAAATGCGGTTCAAAATGAGCTCCTTGCTACCGAAGAGGGTCGTAAAGTAGTACTTTCTGAAATTGTAACTAATATTGCGTTTGCTTATTTTCAAATGCGAAACCTTGATGATCAGCTTGAAATCACGAAACAAACTCTTGCTGCCAGAGAGAAATACTATGGCATTATAAATGAAAGGTTTACAAAAGGATATATCTCTGAAGTGGATAAAGTACAAATTGAACAACAAGTAGCCATCGCAGAAGCAGCAATACCTAACATCCAGAGACAGATAACATTTCAGGAAAATGCCCTTGCAGTATTAACTGGTCAGCTTCCTTCTGATATACCGAGAGGAAAGACTAATACCGAATTAAGAATTGTAAGTGAAATTCCGTTATCAATTCCTTCTTCGCTTTTAGAAAACAGACCCGATGTAAAAGCCGCAGAGTTGCGATATAAAGCTTCTAATGAAAGAATAGGAGTGGCTCAGGCGATGCGTTTTCCATCCATAAACCTAGCTGCGATTGCGGGATTTGCAAGTGCCGATTTAAGCAATTTATTTCTTGGAAGTTCCTATTCGCAAAATGCATCTGCCGGAATTGCAGGCCCCATATTTGCTTTTGGAAAAAACAAAAGAAGGGTAGAAATATACAGGGAGCAAGCGGAACAGTTTAAGTACAATTATCAAAAAACGTATATTGTTGCAATATCTGAAGTTGAACAGTCCATTCAGGATATTAAAACCTATAAAGAAGAATGGAAAGCCCGTAACAGACAAGTGCAGGCTGCATTAATAAACCATAAACTGTCTTATGAAAGATATAATAGTGGTTATGTGTCCTATCTTGAAGTTTTAGATGTAGAATCTAAATTATTTGAAGCACAATTGAGTCTCGCACAATTATCTGAAAGACAGTTGAGTTCAATGGTTCAGTTGTACAAAGCCCTGGGCGGGGGATGGAATCTCTAATCTTTGAGTTACAAAGATTCAGAGTGGCAAAGGTTCAAAGGTTTCTCAACTTATTCTAAAAAACAAAAAGCACTATTTTCTCATAGTGCTTTTTTATACTTCGTACCTCTGTACCTTTGCTCCTTTGAACCTAACGAATTAACAGAATTCGTTAAAAGCATCTTGCAAATTCTCAGCAATCATTTCAGCAGGACGTCCTTCGATGTGGTGACGTTCTAACATGTGAACCAATTCTCCGTTTTTAAACAAAGCCATAGATGGCGAAGATGGAGGAAAAGGAAACATATGCTGTCTGGCTGCATCAACCGCTTCTTTGTCAACACCTGCAAAAACAGTGATTAAGTGATCCGGTTTTTTTGCTCCCTGTAAACTCATTTTTGCTCCCGGACGTGCATTTCTTGCAGCACAACCGCAAACAGAATTTACAACTACTAATGTGGTACCTTCAGCTTTGATAGCGTTATCTACAGCTTCTGCACTATGTAAATCTTGAAAACCAGCAGCTGTTAATTCAGCTTCCATTGGTTTTACCATTTCTTGTGGATACATATTTTTTATTTTTAAATTTTACTTTTGAAATGCAAAGTTACAAAGTTTACCCGCAACTAGTTAATTTGAAGTATAAAGTTTTGTTATAGTTCGATTGGAAAACATCGAAAGTCAAAATCAGCGCTTTATTATTTGGTAAACTTCTTTTGATAAGGGTACGTTTCGTAAATCGTATTGTCTTCATTAATCGAAAATCCTTTTGCAGAGTCTTCTCTCGCAACACCAACCAAGGCGACAACTTCTTCTCTTGATTTGCCTTGTTTAAGCCAACAAATTGCCTTGTAATATTTTGCATCCGAGAATTCAGGGTAGATTTTAATCGCCTTATCAAAAACAGCAATTGCCTCATCCCATTTTTTCAATTCATATTTCGCAATACCCTGATAAAAATAGGCTGTTGGATGTTCTAAATTCTGTCTGTTTTTATAAATATCAGCTACATAATCATCAAAAAGTTTTTCGGATTTTTGATATTCGTTTAATTGTAAGTAACAAACACCCATGTAAAAACTAAAAGAATGATCCATTACATAACTATTCCCATAAAGTTTTATACATTCCTCAAAATCTTTAATTGCATCTTTGTAAGTATGTGCAAAAATACATTTTATAAAAGCCCTGTACGGAAGCCAACGCTCTTTGTTATAAAATACCGCTTTATCTAAATACTGCATTCCCACTTCATATTTTTTGCATTTGAAGTAGGGCATTGCTTTTTGTTGCCACAAATAAGCAATGGTACTGTCTTTTTTCAAACCCTGATCCAGACAATCCTGCCATTCGGTCATTTCAAAAACGTAATTGTGTTTTTCGGCACAGTTGGTTAAAAATTCTTCGATGATTGCGTCATGTGCTTTGTTTGTGGACACCTGAGCAAAGGATAGGATAGTAAAAAAGAGGAAAAGTCCTAAAGTAATATTTCTCAAAGGTTTTGTTTTTAATTAATTTATTTTGAAAGAAAAATCACTCTAAATAACGCTTTTATAAACGGAATTTTGGGACACTTTAAAATAACTTTAACATCCTGCATTAAACTCGTTTCTTCATCCAAAAATCTGAATACTAATGCCGGATTACCTTTTTTAAATAAAGAGGAGAAAATAGGGCTTCCTAATTCGTTATGACGATACAGAATATCCAAAAGCAGTAAATCATAAAACCAGAATCGGTTCTTTTTATGAAAGTCTTTCATTCTGAGCGGAGTCGAAGAATAAAGAAATTCTGCCAACTGAGATGATTTTTTATCTGAATTTTTAAAAGTAAAACCAGTACTGGCTTTGGTCCATCCGCCAGCTGTTCCAATATTCAGTACTTTTTTGGTGTTTTTTTTCCAAAAAGGATAACAAGTCATCGGAATACTCCCCTGCTCCTTTTCTGTAATTTCAAATTTATCCACTCCAAGTTTCTCTAAATACAACCGAATCTCCTTTTCATATTCTTCTTTCTTAAGCAAATTTTCCGAAAACAAAGTATACTCCACCAAAGCCTCTGTTTTGGAAATTGGCAAAACATACATAAATCTTGTATTTCCTTTTTGTTCTACCGAAAAATCCATGAAAGTAGCTTGTTCCGGATTGAAGATTTCATTTACTGATTTCACAAACCAACCCACAAAATGCTGTTGCAAAACCGGATATTTGGTTTGACTCTGAACAAAGCCCTTCGTATAGATACTGTTGAATAAGTAATCGCAGGTGTATCTGTTTTCTTCGGTTCCCACAAAAACATGGGTTTCCAATTCGTTGATATCGGTTACCTTTTCATTTAAAAAAGTAATGTTGTCTTGTTTGTAAATTGCTTCAAAAACGAAATTATAAAAATCTAATCCCCGAATTTGATTGTATTGATAAGGTTTCAGTTCTAAATCTCTTTTGAAATCTTCATTGGCAAACAAAGCCGAATCCCATTTTTTTGAGATAATTGAATCCCAGATAGTTTCTTCTTTTGCCCAAAAACACCAGGTTCTGTCATTGGTTTTCTTTGCATTTTCATCTAATAGTAAAATCGTTTTGTCAACGAATTTTCCAGATAATACCATTTTGTAAACGGTCATCAAAGCAGACAGACCTGTTCCTGTAAAGATGTAATTGAAGTGTTGGATTTGTGAAGAATGCATTCTCAAAAATAAGAAATTTTATTCTTTCAATTTTTCCAAAAGGAATTTAAAGTCCTTTGGTCTTAAATAGTGGTTATACTGCAGAATGATTTCGTTTTTTTCATTTAAAACACACAAAACGGGATAAACAATTTGGTTATTAATTGTACCTAATTGCAAAGCCAATTCATGAACACCAACATTATTTCCCGAAGGAACAAACTTAAAAACCTTGTTATTAAAGGTAATGTCTTTTTTTTCTTCCGCATTAAAATCAACAAAATAAAAATCAGAATTCAAACTTTCGGTAATTCCAGAATTTTTAAAAGTCGTTTGTTTCATTCTTTGGCAAAACTGACACCAATCGGTATGAATGAAAATGATAACTTTTCGCTTTTGAATTTGCTGTAAACCATCAATTTCTTCAAAAGAATTGCTCTTAGGCTGACAGAAACCTGTTGCCAAAATTCCGAAGAAGAAAATAAATAGAAATAGCTTTTTCATTTTTAAATGATTCATGATTGATAAAATGAGTGTTATTCTGACCGGAATCGAAGGCTACTGAACTTAAATGGCTTCGACTTTGGTCAGCCTCAAATTTTAATATTTCATTCGATAATAACTTTTGTATCCAGATAACTTTCAAAAGATTTTATTCCTTCAAACAAAATCTGCTTTTTGTTCATTTCGGTTTGATTAAAAAAGTCGGTTTCAATCTTGACATGATCTTTTTTGATGGTTCTTTTCCAGGTTCCGATGACCTTTCCGTTTTCTAAAATAGTGGGTTTGAAAATACCATTTTTGGTAAAAGCTTTCGGCTGATGTTCTAACAGAATGGAAGATTCACGGTTTTTATACGAAATTAAATACTCGTCAAATGCAGCAAGGAAATGTACGCTTTCGCAAAAATTATCAAGATTGGCGCAGTCTTTTCCAAACCAATATTCCTGATTATCAATGGTTACATAATTCAATTGCAACTTAATTGCATTAACTACAGATTTGCAAATTGTGATAGAAAAGCCGGACCAGTGTGAAAAATCTGCAACTGTTGCCGGACCACGGCTTTCAAAATAACGTTGGGCAAGTTTAGCCAAAGCTTCTTCTTTGGTTAATTTGATTTTTGGTTTAAGAACCCTTTCTTCCAGTAATGCATAAGTCGTTTTTTTGCCTTTCATTTTTCCGTTGCAGACTACACCATCTAATTCTGCATACATCATAATAAGAACAGGACTTAATTTATAATCGCCGGAAAACTTTTTGACATTAAGTTGCTGTATAATTTCTTCCCGGGTTAAATGATTATTTCCTGCCAGTAGTTTTTCTATTGCTGAATTAATCTTGTCAAATTCCTTTTCATCACAACCATATTTTTTTGTTTCGGCAAGAATAATGCGTTTCACCTGTGGTCCGGAAACATCGAGCATCCAGTAAATATCTTCGGCAGCGACTAAATGCCAGGTTGGGCGTAAAATATGGGTTCGGATTATTTTTCCGGAATTAATGGCTTCTTCAATTTCTTTTTCAGTAGCATCGCAGCGGGAACCAATTGCCCATTTGGCCATTGCGTAATCCTGAGCCTGCATTGCACCAAGATGTCTCACAATTTCTTCAGGCGAATTATGACTTGTTTTATCAAGTTTTTGTGAAATGAGACGATGATTTGAAATTTCGTGATGTGTCATCTTTGACTATTTTAAACCATATAAGTTATATAAGTTCATTTAAACTTTGCAACTCTGAACCTTTGCAGCTCTGTACCTCAGAAAAATTATACATGAATAATTTCCTCCTCAATCAATAAATCTTCCCTGCGCAAACGAAGAAAAATCTGTGCTACCGCAATGGTATCTTTTTCACAATAGGTTACAATTCGGTCAATGTCTTTCTCCACATAAAAAACATGTGCTACCTGGCTTCCGTCGATATCACCTTTTGGAGACGGAACTCCTAGAATTTTAGTCAGTAATTTTAAAGAAGTAAAATGTTTATAATCGCCAAACTTCCATAATTCTAAAGTGTCTAAATGAGAGATTTCCCATGGTTTTTTTCCGAATAAATTCAGTTTGTCCGGAATTGCAATTTGATTGATAATCATTCGGCGGGCAAGAAACGGAATATCAAACTCTTTGGCATTATGCCCACACAAAAGATGCTGTGGCTGATTGAAATGATTGTTCAGCAAATTATTAAAGTCTTTCAAAATCTTTTTTTCTTCTCCAAAAAAAGAAGTTACCCTAAAATTTCGAATATCTCCACGAATGGTAAAATACCCAACCGAAATACAAATTATCTTTCCGAACTCTGCCCAGATTCCGGCACGATCGTAAAATTCTTCGGGAGTAAACTCGTCTTTTCGCTGGTATTGTGTTTTTAAATCCCACAGTGACTGCATCTCTGCGTCAAGCGAATTGAAGTTTTCCTCTTCGGGAACGGTTTCTATATCAAGAAATAAAATGTTGTTGAGGTTAATTTTTTCAATCATTTTTTTGGAGACTTCTTAGATATTTAGATTGTTAGACTTTCTTAGATTCTTTTTACAAATATGCGTAAAATTCTTACTGTTTTAAATTTTATTTTATGAATTTACAATTAACGCCAAGTTTGTCTGCCTCTTCTAAAAAATATTTGGCTAAGTTTTCATCATTAATTTCAAGAATTATTTGAATGTCGTCCAAAAGGTTATCTAAATTAGTTTTACCTTCTTTCAGATCTATTCCTAATATTTCCTTTTGTAATTTTACAAATGAAACACTTTTTATGCATTCCCTCCAGCTTTCCAAAACTATTTTTGCCATATCTTAAATGGATTACAATTATGACTAAAATAAACTTTGCTGTGCAGTTGGACTTTCGTGCTCCAAAAGCCATTTTTTACGCCAAATTTCGCCGGCATATCCGGTTAAGGATCCATTTGTACCAATAACGCGATGGCAGGGAACCACAATCCAAAGCGGATTTTTACCATTTGCAGAGGCTACGGCCCGAATAGCTTTGACATCTCCAAGTTTTTTAGTCTGATCCATGTAGCTGACTGTTTTTCCATACGGAATTTCCAGTAAGGCTTTCCAGACTTTCTGTTGAAATTCGGTTCCTTGTGGATTTAGTTTTAAGTCGAAATCGGTTCTTTTACCTTCAAAATATTCATTGAGCTGAAAAACGGCCTCTTGTAAAACTTGAGGAATAGTTTCTGAAACAGTGTTTGTACCAACATCTGAAACAGAAATTACCGAAATACCATTTTCATCCCCAATGATTTTGGTGATTCCCAGAGGCGAATTGATATAAACTGTTTCCATCATTTTTGGTTTATCACAAAGTTCGTAAATATTTTTTGAACCATATAAGTTCATTTAACTTTGTCTGTAGTTCACATAACTGTCACCCTGAGTCCATTCGGCTTCGCTAAGGATAAACTTTGTCTAAGGCTTATGAAAACTGAAAGGGCTTCGACTCCGCTCAGCCTGACAATAGTGTTAGGAGATAATAAAACTTAAATAATTTATATAGTTTAATAATCTTCCAGTCTAAATTTATAGTTTAAAACGGTTTCAATTTTTGCGCTTGAAATAACCTTTTTAATATTCGATTTTTCAGCACTAAACTTCGGCAAAATCAGGTTTTGTTCTTTTGCTTTTTTCGTATAATATTCCGCTTTTGTTGGATGAAAAGGTGCAACAGCGTTGAAAAATTCATTCCATTTAGCTTGGTTTATGATTTCTTCAATAATGTTAATGCAATCGTTTTGATGAATCAGATTTACTGGAGCGTCTGCATTCGCTAAGTTTTCTTTTCCTGACAAGGAAGTCACAGGATGACGGTCTTCGCCGATTAATCCGCCGAAACGTAGAATTGTGGTTTCGAAGGTTTTATTTTTTTGAAGAATGTTTTCAGCTAAAAGCAATTGTTTACCACTTTCTGTTTCAGGATTTGGATTTGTTTCTTCCGTAATCAAATCGTTTTTATCTCCATAAACTGAAGTTGAACTTACAAAAAGCACTTTTTTGACTGAGGATTTCTCTATAAACGGAATCAGGTTATTGATTTTTTCAACAAAAGTTTTCTTTTCAGAATCAGGATTGACAGTTCTCAGTTTTGGCGGAATATCGATAATCAGGATTTCGCTTACCGCTAAAAAAACATTGATGCTTTCAGAGACACTTTCGCTTTCAAGCGCAACCAAAAACGGATTTATCCCGGCATCTTTTAAAATCGGAAGTTTATTTTCTGAAGTTGTCGATCCGTTTATTGAATTTCCTTTCTCGATTAATCTTTTTGCTAAAGGAAGTCCAAGCCAGCCACAACCAAGTATACTTATTTTTGTCATTTTTTAAGATTCAAAATAGAAAAGCTTTTTTCTCTCTCGCAGATTCAGCAGATTCAGCAGATAGATTTTAAAATAATCTGCGAAAATCAGCTTAAATCTTTTTAAATCTGCGTGAAAAAAAATACAAGACTAATATTTTACAAATTTAAAGTAAATCGAACTTTGTATTTTCTTTTTCCACCAAATACTTTTGAATGTGTTTCTTAATATAAAAGGCAGACTTTTTTTGATAAGTCTGCCTTTTGAATTTTTCTGAATGTTTTAATTTATTCTATTTTGATATCGTTTTGCTCAGCAACTTTTTTAAATAAATCTTCTTTCTTTTCGCTTTTCATTTTCTGATAAATAGCGCCAATAATTTGTTCTGTATCTTTTATATAGTCAGATTTGTCGATAGTGTAAATTCGATGCGCTTTAAAAATATTATCTAAAGCTTTTTCATCTTCATTGAGGGCAAGATAATTTTTTCCTGCGCCAAAAAAGCCTTCTGGATTATTAGGATCAGACTTTATCAGTTTTTCATAATACGTAATGGCTGTTTTATAATCTGTTTTTAAACTATAAACAACACCAATGTTTACTAAAGCAAAATCACCTTCAGGATAAATTTCGAGTGATTTTTTATAATATTTGACTGCATTGTCATAATCCTTTAATTGTCTGTAACACATAGCAATGTCATCCAAAGCCAAAACAAATTTCGGATCATTTTTTAGAGCCATCTGGAAAGCTTCAATAGCCAGTTGGTATTTTTGATCATGCATAAAATCTTTAGCAATGATATAAGAGTTTTGTGCCTGTTCATTCTTTGAATCAGTATAAAAAGGACTTGACTTACTTATTACTGGTTTTGGTTTGACATTAATTTTATCACAGGTTTTGTTTAAAACCTCAGCTGATTTTTCTAAAAGAGTTTTAATTCCTTCCACCGTATTTATAGACTCCCTAACTTTGGGATCTTTGTCATTCATAACGACATCAGCCATAGAAGAACTTAAGCAGTTTGAATAGATTTCTTCTGTTATTTCACCTTTTTTATTTAAGCAATCACATGATTGTGTGGCTATTCTTTCTTCAATAGTCTGAGAAAATCCGTTGTGGAAGCTAACAGAAAATACAAAAACCCAAAATGCTTTTTTCATTAAATATGGTTTAAATGATTAGTGATTTATGACTTCTTTTTTAATTTTCATGATTGGCGCCAGACTATCGGTTTGAATCGCAGTACTATCAGTTACAGGAGCAGTTTCTATAGGTTTTACCGGTGCAGTATATCTTTTAATTTTCTGCTGAATCAAAACAGCATCATTCAGTACAAAAGGAGTGGGCATCATCCAGTTGCTTCTCGGTTTGATTTTAAACAACGGATTAGTCATTAAATCGAATGAACTTTCGATTAAATCCATATCAAAAACAGATGTTTTATTAATGACAAATTCCATTACAAGAGGTTCATTACCTACAACATAATAGCATAAAATTTTGCTGTCCTGTCTTTCTAATCGATTCCCTTTTTGCCCTGAAGTCGAAACACCATTGGCTTTAAAGTTATAAAACGTCATCTTTGGATTTGCATAGATATCGTAACGATTAACTTTACGGTTTGGCGAAATTTTTATTTTCAGGTATCTTTTGCTTCCAATAACACTGTCTCGTACAAAGGAAATTGTTGGTTTTGGAACCTCAACTTTTGGTGCAATGGCACTGTATGTAAAATTTGAATTGTATTTACTAGCTATTTGCAGGCTGTTTAAACCTACCGCTTTCTGATTCATATTACCCAGATAACTTCTTGTCCACTCATCAAGATTAGTATCATAAGTTGCCCAGACAGCAGAGTTGGTGTCGGCATTATAGACATACAATAAACTGTTTGATTTTGCTTTCCCCGGTTCATAATCCGAATGGTAGCCTGCATAGACAAAAAAGCTGATTGATATGGCAAAGAAAAGCATGGTCCAGATCCCTTTTCTTGCAAATGAACCAAATACCGGAAGCATCAATCCGAAAAGTAAAACGGTAAGTACAGCACTTCCGTAAAGTATTTTTAATCCTAAACCAATCGGAAACATAACAATAAACGGAGCTACAATTGCCAAAGCAGGAATGCTGAACAATAAATTTAACCCAACGTTGTAGTGATGTGTAAAAACAAAAATTCCCAATAAAATGATTCCAAAGTAAGCCGGAATAATCAGGAATCCAGCCCCCGTTAATTGATTGGCTAAAACTAGATTGATGATAATCCAAAGTAATAAAGGCGCTACGAAATGGTTCATCGTAATTTTTTCTTCAGAAAAATGATGATAGAAAGCAAAACAGATTGCAATGCTAAGTGTTACAAAAGCTCCGATGTATGCGTGACCATTGTAGGTAAAACCATTTAGTAAATCAGAATACTGCGGATAGATTTGAAGAATAATTTTCCAACCTAAAAAAGTAACTAACCCCGCAATAATCATCGAACCAAGCAAAGGAACAAACCCTTTGAAAATTTCTCTGAACGAAATAAGATGTTTTACTTTTCCAACAAAAATAAAGAAGACCAATAACCCTAAAGCAATAAGGCTCATTGGAAAAACCCATGAAAAAGGATAATTTATAAAGAATCCGAATGGAACACTAAAGTAAACATTGTCTTCTGTAGTTTGAGTAGCGTTTAAATCAATATTAGAAAAGTATTTTAAGAGCGGCATCAAATAAGATCCCTGATGCGCCAGTGTAGTTTTGTTTAAATGTTGAAAATCATCTTGTTGCGTGTGATAGTTATAATGCCCGTCGATAAAAGCAAAATTGAATCCCTGAATATTTCCCTGTTCTCTGAAAACAGTTAAATCGGTATCATTTGGCAGCATTTTGTAAATGCTGTACATCAGCGAGTTCGAAACCGGATATTTTGCTTTTGCATTCGAAAATTCCTTTACAAGCGCCTGGTTTCCTTTGTTGGTTTCCATCAGCATATAACTTGGGCCGGAAGAACCTCTAGCTTCAAAATTCAAAACCAGACCAACCTCTTTGGCCCACGGATGCTGATTCACAAACAGGGCAGCGCCGTTCAAACCCAATTCTTCTGCATCTGAGAAAAGAATTATAATATCGTTTTTGTGTTTTTCGTTGGCGTATAAAAAGGCTCTTACACCTTCAAGAATTGTGGCCACTCCCGAAGCGTCATCGCTTGCTCCTTTAGAAAAAGAATGGGGTGCGCTGTCATAATGAGAAAGCAATAACAGGGCTTTTGAATTGGAAGTCCCTTTTATACGGGCAAGGATATTTTTGGATTTTACCAAAAGGCCTTTGTCATTGAGGGTAAATCCTTCCTGCACCAAAGTTTCAAGACCAATTCTGTTTAGTTCAAGTTTAAGATAATTAGCAACTAATTCATGATTGGTCGAGCCGACAAAATGGGGCTTTTGGGCTATAATCTGAACCTGGCTGAGTGCGCGTTCTGTTGAAAATTCGGCAAGTGCTTCTTCATCTTTAGAAATGTACTGAGGCATCATAGAGGCAAAGATGATGGCCAGAATTGCTAAGATTCCTAAGAAAGCAAGAATTGAAGTAGGTTTTTTTTTCATAATGTGGTATTTGCTAAATTTCTTTTTTTACGAGCATAAAATAATCATTGTCCAAAGACCGATATCCCTGATCGTACAAGAAATAATAGGTGTTTCCTGTTTTGGTCTGCAAAATATTGGTAAAAAAGTCAAAATCAAAACCTTTATTGAGCATTTTATCACGTGTTGCTTTTGATTTTCCTTCTGTGTTTAACTCGGACAAAATACGGTAATTTTTGCGCAGCTTGTTGTTTACATTGCGCATAAAATTTGTACTGTCTTTATTTATTTTATTATTGTAGGCATTACGGCAGCTGTCTGAGCAAAACTTTTTATCTTCCCGGCCTACAATTTTTTCGGAGCATTCGAGGCATGTTTTCATAGATCTGTCTTTATTTGAATAGACAATTTGGTTTTATTTTAAGCGAATTATGGTTTTGTATCGGTTAACATGGGTTCCTGCTTTCGCCTATATCTCTTCACTACGCTACGAGGATACCGGCTCTATCAGGGCTAATTTGGGTTTTATTGGTTTTTATATTTTAGAAAACCATTCTGCATTTATAGAGATTTCTTCAATTAGTTCAGTTTTTACTCCAAGATTAAATTCCTTTAATTTATCACATAATAATTCTCCATCGATTAAATCAATTGGAGGTGCTCCATCTCTAGTAGCTTCTTTTATTGCTTCTCTTGTAAAATTCCCTGTCGTTATAAAAATTCCTTTGTCTGCCCTGCCTTGCATTGCTCCTCTAAAATCTCTGATGTCAGAAGATCCAACAGAACCTTTGTATCTTTTTGATTGGAAAAAGACATGAAAACTTAAAAAACCGTTTAATCTAACTATTCCTTTTCCGTCAATTCCACCGTCTCCGGATTTTCCAGTCACTTCAACTTGTACAAAACCGCTTTCTCTTAAAATTCTTTGACAAAGTCTTTCAAAAGCAGAAGATTCAATTTTTAGAATAGTAGAAATTAATGTTTTTTTCCAATCTATTTGGTCTTCAACTTCTTCTTCGACTTCTTCTTCAATTTCTTTCTTAGTTTGATTGCTATTTGGTTTTGGTTTTTTTGTTTCGGCTCTAACTTTTTTTAAAATTTTATCCGAATCTAGTTTGGACGTGTCGATTTCATTGTCAATTAATGCCCAAATACCTCGAGATGAATTTTCAATCAATCCATATTTCTTCAAATAGGTTCGTGCCCAAGCCAATCGGTATTCGACTTTAGTTTGAACACCACTTTCATCGTGTGGTATTTCCAAAATATCTTCGTCATAACCTGCAACTTCGTAAACCTTTTCATTGATTTCGTCTATTGAACCGGAGCCTCCCAATAATTTCAAAGCTTCCAAAGTCGGAATCATCATTTTATCGTGAGTTGGTACTTTATCATGTATTTTTTTTCTTCCCATTTATTTTTTGTGTATTTACACTAACTAAATTCATTATGAAACGGTTGTCAACATAATTTAAATAAAATCCTAAATTTGATTTGTTTTCTTTATTTCATATAAGTCTGTTCTTCTGTCTTTTAGCGTATGTACACTTCCATGTTCGTGCAGTTCTTTCAGTAAATTCAAATCCACATCAACAATCAGGGTCATTTCAGTGTTGGGTGTAGCTTCGGCTTTGATACCGTTACTCGGGAAAGCAAAATCTGAAGGTGTGAAAACAGCGGCCTGAGCATATTGGATATCCATATTATTAACTTTTGGAAGATTCCCCACGCAGCCCGCAATAGCGACATAACATTCATTTTCTATGGCTCGCGCCTGTGAACAGTGTTTGACACGTGTATAGCCGTTTTGAGTATCCGTTAAAAAGGGTACAAAAAGAATGTTCATTCCTTCATCTGCCAGTAATCTTGGTAGTTCCGGAAATTCCACATCATAACAAATCAGAATTCCGATTTTACCGCAATCGGTATCAAAAGTTTTAAATTCGGAACCGCCTTTCATTCCCCAGTGAACCACTTCGTTTGGGGTGATGTGAATTTTGGTATACATTTCGGAAGTACCGTCTCTTTTGCATAAAAAACCAACATTATATAAATTACCGTTTTCTAAATAAGGCATACTTCCGGTAATAATATTAATGTTGTAAGAAATCGCGAATTCCTGAAAACGCTTCCTGATAGGAACTGAATAACGAGCTAGCTCCCGAATAGCTTCAGCTTCAGACAAATGATTGTAATCGGCCATCAGAGGCGCAATAAAAAGTTCCGGAAAGAGTGCAAAATCGCTTCCGTAGCCAGAAACCACATCAATAAAAAATTCGGCCTGCTCAAAAAACTCTTCAAGATTATTCAGCTGACGCATTTGCCACTGTACAAGCCCCAGACGAATAACACTTTTTTCGAGATTAATCAGTTTTGGACTTTCGTCATAATAGACATTGTTCCATTCCAGAAGAACAGCAAATTCTTTAGATTCTTCGTCTCCTTCCAGATAGTTTTTAATAATTCGCAAAACGTGAAAATCATTACTCAACTGAAAAGAAAGTACCGGATCGTATAATTCTTTGTGTTTTACTTTGTCAATATAGTTTCTTGGAGTCAGTTTTTTAGAATGTTGTGCATAATTGGGAATCCTGCCTGCAAAAACAATTGCTTTCAGGTTTAGTTGCTCACATAATTCTTTTCGGGCATCGTACAAACGTCTACCTAAACGTAGTCCGCGATAATTGGGATGGATAAAAACGTCTATTCCGTATAAAATTTCCCCATTGGAATTATGGGTAGAAAAAGTATAATCGCCAATAATCTGTTTGTAATTATGCCTTTTGTCAACCAGTTTTTCATCTACAATCAAGGATAATGCCGATCCTACTACTTTGCCGTCTACAAGAATAACCAATTGTCCTTCAGGAAATATAGAGAGTAATTTTTCTATTTCATCGGCTTCCCAATATGAATTGGCCATTTCGGGATAAGATTCTACCATCGAATTCTTTAACTCTTTATAGTCATCAAATTCTAAATTTCGTAATTCTACCTTGTTAATTTGAGTCTGCATGTGGTGTATTTCTCTCAAATATAGTAAAATATTTCCATTTACAAACGGTTACAAACAGTTACAACCGAAAGTAAATAGTTTGCTACCGACTAATTTTTGAACCCCGTCACATCTTTGCACTGTTGAATTTGACGAACGAGTTCAATTTTATATCAACCTTAAAAATAGTATACGCCATGAAAAACAAAGTACAATTAATCGGTAACGTAGGTAATGACCCTGAAATCAAAACATTAGAAAGCGGAAAAAAATTAGCACATTTGAGAATTGCTACCAACGAAAAATACACCAATGACAAGGGTGAAAAAGTAGAACAAACCGAATGGCATCGTGTAACTGCCTGGGGCAAAACGGCCGAAATTATCGAAAAATATGTGGTCAAAGGAAAAGAAATAGCCGTAGAAGGAAAACTGACCCACAGAAGCTACGACGATAAAAACGGGGAGAAACGATACGTTACAGAAGTTGTTGTAAACGAAATTTTACTGCTTAACAAATAAGATTTTTATTTGTTGGTTAAAACCTCATCCCCGGCAGGCTAAAAAACTGTCGGGGTTTCTATTTTAATTTAGACAAGTGTCATCCTGAGCGGAGTCGAAGGCTTGTAAGTTAAGAGGGCTTCGACTAAGTATATCCTGAGCGAAGCCGAATGAACTCAGCCTGACACCTCTTTAAATTTCAACCGACAGCTTAGGATATAAATTACAATACCGAAGCGCCATTGATATCTGTCGTGAGTACTTCACTCATATAATCAAAAAAAGGTCTCATATTCTGCATGGTTTCCAAAGCCTGTTCTAAAAACTGCGGACTCAAAACCTCATCATCCGTAAAACGCTTCATAATCAAAAACTGTTTAAAGCGCAATAAATCAATCGCTTTATGATTGATGTCAAAACCTTTTGGCACGGTTTTGAGCTGCTCACCCTGCAAAGTTCCAAAAGTATTTCTAAAAGCTTTTGAATTTAGTATTTTTTGAAATGATTCAGAATCATGGTCAAATTCAGTTCGGATGCGTTTTAAATCTGCTGCATTGGGTCCCCAAAAGCCGCCTGCAAAAAAACTGTTTCCTTTTTCAAGATGAAAATAATAACCCCCTCGTCTTGCTGCTGTTGCACGTGTGTAGCTGCCTCCCCAAAAAGTTTTAAAAGGCGTTTTGTCTTTAGAAAAACGAATATCACGATAAATCCGGTACACACTTTTTTTTCCTGATTTGGTTTCCAGAACATCAGTTTTAGAAAGTTCGTGAAGTAAAGCCTCTGCAAAAGTTTCAATATGATTTAATTCGGTTAGATATTCCTGTTTATGAGCTTCGAACCAGGGTTTGTTATTGTTTTCCTTAAGCTTCTGCAAAAAATCAAGAGCAGATTGTGGAATTATGATTTGGTTTTTCATATAAATTTAAGTCTTAAAAAAATCAGAAGTTGACTGCAATTTAAAACTAAAAAACCCACCGGAAAAATCTGGTGGGTTTTGTCTATATCGTTAAGCAGTCTTTTTGAATAAATCAAACATAGGACAGCGTGAGCAGCGTTTCTTTTCACTTTTTTTGTATTTCTCACAGCAAGAAGATTTACAGTTTTCAATCTTCTTAATTTTATCAAGGATAATTTTATTCTTTTGTTTTTTCTTATCCTTCTTTTTGTCCTTGTCTTTTTCTTTCTTGCTCAATTTTCCTCGGTATTAAAAACAGAGGCAAATATAAACAGAAAATATTATTTTTATATATTCTAAATAAACTTTAACTTTTTTATTTTGGATTAATGGCAATTGAGCTGGTAACTGTTAACTGCTGAATATCACGATCGAACAGGTAAAGTCCTCCTTTATCTTCACCAATTAAGTTGATTTTGTCCAAAATAGATTTAGCTGTAGCTTCTTCCTCGATTTGTTCAGAAACATACCATTGTAAGAAATTATGAGTAGCATAATCTTTTTCTTCAAAAGTAATATGTACTAATTCATTGATCGATTTCGAAACAAAAAGTTCATGGTTGTAAAGCTCCTCAAACATTTCTTTAAAAGTAGAATAGGTTATTCTGGGTGCTTTTAGATCTGTAATCTGAGCGTGTCCGCCGCGTTCGTTTACATACTTTACCAATTTAAGCATGTGTGCTCGCTCTTCGTCTGACTGAGTGTACATAAACTGAGCGATTCCTTCTAATCCGTGTACTTCAGCCCAACAAGCCATAGAAAGATAGGTTTGTGAAGATTCTGCTTCTATTCGGATTTGCTTGTTTAAAGCCGTTTCAATATTTTTTGATAGCATAATGTGTGTCTTTTTTGTAAAATTAACGAAAATAATTCAAACCATTTTTCTGTTACTGCAAAACATAAAAACATTTCAATTAATCCTTAGAAAATTTAAGGGTTTCAAACTGATAAGGGTTTGAAAGAGAAGCTTTATTGATGATCGGATTTCTTTCTTCGTAATAAAATCCGTCTGTAAATTTACGCATGATGTATTGTTTTGTAATTCTGTCGTAATATCCTAAAATATAATAATCTTTAAATTTTATGATGTTCTGAGCAGCTACTTCTTTATGCATATTCAGAAAATAAAAAATATTGTCAATTGCCAGCGGCTGAGTTTCCTGTTGAATAAGATCTAAACTGGCATTCACCATACCTTCAAAATAAGCGGTTTCAGTATTCATTGAATAACTACTCTCAGGAAAAAAGAACGGGCCATCATTTAGAAACAAAGGATTGTTAGATTGATAAGTATTTAAATATCCTCCAATTGTAATATAAGTATTCTGATAGTTTTTAAAAACAGACAAACCGGTATTCATGTAAGGAAGACTTTTTAGAAACTTCTTAGTGCTTTTAAATTTTTTTGGCTGACTCTCATTTTTTTGAAAAAGGAAAGGAACCTTTTTAAAATATAAGGTATCGTTTTGATCAATCTTAATGCTTTTCAGTGTTTCATTTGAGTGATAATCTTTGACATCGAATAAAAGTTCGTTCTCTGTTACATTCATCTGAAATAATTTATTATCGCTAAAAAAAGAATTTGAGGTTGTCATTGTTTTTGGGTCAGCCGATTGCGGGAATTTTTTTTCTGTAATCGCCAAAGTTTCCAAATTAATGTCAAAAACCTGTGTCCGTCTGAAATTATGGTCTAATGTCAGGATCAAACGATCATTCAATACATATAATTTGCTTTTTTGGTTAGAGACAAACAATGGATTGATGAAATCCAGATCTATTTTTTCAATGGGATATTTTCTGAGGATCTGGTTTAAAGTAACTTGTTTTGTGCTTTTATCCTGAAATGTGAATGTTGAGAAATCAAGTGATTTTGCCTCACATGCTTCATTTTTAAAAACGTAAAGAACTAATCCTTGTTCGTTTTTTTCCTGAGCCAAAAGATAAAAAAAATTATTTTTTTGAAAATGTGTTATAACAAACTGTTCTTCGACAGGAAGTTTAAAATTCAGGCTTTTAGATGTTTTGGTGTCCAGAAAATATTTGGTAAGAATAATGTTTTTTGATCCTTCTGAAGCCCAATAGAGAGTCGGATTGCCATCTTCCCCGAAACTGTAACCAACCATTTCGTTCTCAGGCTGTTTAATTCTGGTTGTTGTAAACTGATCGGTAAGAAACAAAAACTGATTGTATTTTAAAATAGTAACATTTTCCCTGTCAGCCACAAAAGCAAACAAATCGTTTGTTACTTTATTTGCGGCATTTATAATCTGACCGGATAGTTCTGCATTTTTTAAATCTAAGGCGTAAGAAGTCAATACTGTCTGACTGAACAGCGTTGAAGTGCTGATAAAAAGAAAAACGAATACTAATTTTTTCATATACTTCTGCGGTCAAAAATCATTCCAAACAATTGTTTATCAGTTGTTTTATTGATTCATTAATTCCTGAAAAAGATCAACAAACTTCCCAATATGCAAGCCGTCCATTAATCCATGATGTACATGTACAGACATTGTCATGGTTTTTTTTCCGGTTTCTGAAGTCATCATTTTTCCGAAAGAAATTTTAGGACAGCTGTCTGGATAAGTGTAACTACGTGCATGCGAAAGCGAAGTGAAATTTACCCATGGAATCGCCGAAAAATGAATCAGATTATCCTCATCAAATGATCTTGTAAAAAGCCCTGATGTTTTCTGGATACGCTCAATTTCTGTTAAAGCATTTTTTTCAAAAACGCTGAAATCAGGGTTATATTCAATTAACGAAAATCCGAAAGTTCCATCCTCACGGCCAATGGTTGCCGACGCATCTATTCTGTCATTGATGTAAATTTTATCTTCTGAAATCCGATATTTAAAATTCTCAATCGAATTTACCGCTACTAAAGTTTTATGCAGGTAAAAGATAAAAAAAGAAGTTTTCAGCGTTTTAGCAGTTTGATACGCTTTGGCACAGTCGATTTCTACAGTAACGCCAAAAAAAGGTTCTTCCATCCTGCTGAAATGCTCAAAATGCTCTTTTCTGTTCCAGTTTTCTAAATCTAAAAGGGTTTTCATTATAATAATTTAGGAACAACTTCTGCAATGGTTTCAAAAGAACTAAAATGCTCGTGTTCTACTTTATGATTGATTTTTTCATGTTCCCAGGTCGTGTGAAAAGGAATATGAACAGCATAACCGCCAATTCCTAAAACCGGAAGCACATCTGATTTTAACGAATTTCCAATCATCAAAAATTCATGCGCCTGAATATCTAAACGTCCTAATAATTTTTGATAATCAATTTCCTGTTTGTCTGACATGACTTCGATATGGTGAAAATAATGTCCAAGGCCAGAACGGTGTAATTTGCTGTGCTGGTCTTTCAAATCGCCTTTTGTGGCTACGACCAGTTTGTATTTTCCGTGCAGAGCCTGTAAGGTTTCTTCGATTCCGTCCAGAAGCTCAATAGGTTTTTCCAGCAGTTCTTTTCCGTATTGAATGATTTTTTCAATGACTTCAATCGGAATTGTATTGTTCGAAATATTCATTGCAGCCTCAATCATCGATAAAATATATCCTTTGATTCCGTAGCCGTATAAAGGCAGATTTGCAATTTCGATTTTAAACAATTCCTGCGAAATTCCCTGATGCGAAAGATAATCTTCCATCAGGGCACAAAATTTATGTTCTGTTTCCTGAAAATACGGTTCGTTAACAAACAAAGTATCATCGGCATCAAATGCGATTACTTTTAGGTCAGGGATTTTATTTTTATGTAGCATTTTTTCGTTTCTGTAAATATGTATCTGTAAAGTTATTTCTTCTTATTGCGATACACAATATTTAATTTAAAATTTATCACATGCATTAAAAACCTTCTGGAAAATTAACAAACAGGGTAAACTTATTGCAATTATATTTTTTTGATTCTCACAATTTTAACAAAAAGTTGCTTTTATATGTTGCAAATTATAAAATGAAACAATGTTATGCCCCATAAAGGCACCCTTTCGGAGTCAATTTAGGTAAATTTGAAAATCTTAATCAAAAATTAAGAAAATTCCGCTTCAAAATTTCTAAAGAAAGAATTTTCGCTTTTACATAAAAATCAATTCGGTTTTTTCAAATCTTTAATGATGGCGCCTGAAAAAATCATTAACCAATTTTATTATCATGAAAAAAAGTAAACTTCAAAAAGGATTTAGAAATGCAATACTATTATTTGCATTAATGTGTTTCACTAATTATGAGGTAAACGCCCAAAGTAAAAAGCAGCCCAATATTCTAGTACTTTGGGGTGATGACATTGGAACTACCAATATTAGTGCTTACAGTGATGGACTTATGGGATACACCACACCCAATATTGACCGTCTGGCCAATGAAGGACTTCGATTTTTACATTATTATGGAGAACAAAGCTGTACCGCAGGACGTGCAGCCTTTTTAACAGGTCAGCATGGTCTTCGTACAGGACTTACAAAAGTAGGTTTTCCCGGAGCTCCAATGGGAATGAGTCAGTTAGACCCGTCTATTGGGGGAATTTTAAAAAGTCTGGGCTATGTTACCGGACAATTTGGTAAAAATCACGTAGGTGATCGTAACGAAAGTTTACCAACGGTTAATGGTTTTGATGAATTCTTCGGAAATCTGTATCACCTTAATGCAGAGGAAGAGCCAGAATTGCCGGATTATCCAAAAGACCCTGAATACCTGAAAAAATTCGGTCCAAGAGGCGTTTTAAAATGTACCGCAACCAATACAGATGACGGAACTGTTGACCCGCGTTTTGGAAAAGTTGGGAAACAAAAAATTGAAGATACAGGAGCGCTTACCAAAAAAAGAATGGAAACGGTTGATGATGAAACTTCTGCAGCTGCAATTGATTTTATTAAAAGACAAAGTGGCTCAGGAAAACCATTTTTCTGCTGGTTCAACGCAACTCGTATGCACTTACGAACACATGTTAGAAAAGAACACCGAGGAAGATACACGCATGGCGACAGCGAATACATCGATGGTATGATCGAGCATGACGAAACCATCGGAAGTATTCTAAAAGCTTTAGATGATTTAGGAATTGCCGATAATACGATTGTGGTTTATTCGACAGATAATGGTCCTCACATGAATACATGGCCTGATGGAGCTATGACTCCCTTTCGTTCAGAGAAAAACACGAACTGGGATGGCGCTTTTCGTGTTCCTTGTATAGTACGCTGGCCGGGAGTTATAAAACCTGGAACTGTTACTACTGAACTAATGAGCCATAACGACTGGATTCCCACTTTTGCTTCAATTGCAGGAGAGCCGGATATTGTAAACAAACTTTTAAAAGGATACAATGCAAACGGAAAAACCTATAAAGTACATTTGGACGGTTTCGATCAAAGTAATTTCCTAAGAGGCACATCACAAAAAAGTGCCAGAGACAAATTCTTTTATACTGACGATGACGGACTCTTAGTAGGTTTAAGAGAAGGAGATTATAAATATGTTTTTGCAGAACAACGTTTAGGCGGAACAATGGGAGTTTGGGCAGAACCATTTACAAAACTTCGTTTACAAAAGATTTTTAATTTATACCAAGATCCTTTTGAAAGAGCAGATATAACATCTAATTCATTTTGGGAATGGCAGTTAAATCACGTACAGATGATGTATGGAGCAATACAAGATGTAGTGGTATTTGCCGAAACATTTAAAGAATACCCTCCAAGATCAATTCCGCCAAGCTTCTCCGCATACACCATCATGGAAGAAGCAATGAAAGATATTAAAGCAAAACAATATATTGAAAAAAATGTAATACCTAAAATAGAAGGTCAAAAAGAAGAAACTTCTAAAAAGAAAAAATAATAATGCTAAAGAGATTCAGATTTTAGAATCTGAATCTCTTTTTTAAAATGAAAACACCATGATAAAAAATATATCTTTTTGGACTCTAGTCGTTTTGTTTTTCTTTTCATGCAAAAAATCAGACAACTTAACTTCTCCAACAAAAGAGAGCAATCAGACAGAAACCGCTATAAATGGAGATCCATTGCCAAGCTGGAACGAAGGAAATTTAAAAAGCGGGATTATCGCTTATGTTGAAAAAGTAACAAAGGAAGGAAGCCCGGATTTTATTCCGGTAGAGAATAGAATTGCCACTTTTGATAATGATGGAACACTGTGGGCCGAAAAACCTCTTGTTCAGGAATTATTTGCTTTTTACAGAGTTAAAAAAATGGTAGAAGCAAACCCTGAATTAGCGAAAAAACAGCCTTTTAAAGCCGTAATCGAAAAAGATAAAACTTATTTTGAGAAAGGAGGAAACAAAACACTTGTTGAGCTAATTGCAGCAACGCATACCGGAATCACAGAGGATGAATTTGAGACTTTTGCAAAAGAGTTTTATACTGGCGCAAGTTATCCGGGTAAAAATGTTTCGTTAAAACAGATCAGATACCAGCCACAATTAGAGCTTTTGAATTATCTGCGTGCAAACAATTTCAAAACTTTTATTGTAACTGGCGGAACAGTCGAATTTGTTCGTGCTATAGCTCCTGATTTTTATGGAATTCCGAAAGAGCAAGTAGTTGGAACTTCTTTCAAATATAAATTTGACGATGCTAAAAATGCGGTTATCAGAGAACCTGCTTTAAATCATTTTAACGATAAAGAAGGTAAACCTGTAGCAATACAATTACAGATTGGTCAACGTCCTGTTTTTGCCTGCGGAAATGAAGGCGGAGCCGGCGATCTTGCCATGTTAAGATATTCTTCAGGAAGCAAATATCCTTCTTTTCAATTAATTATAAATCATAATGATTCTATCCGAGAATACAACTATCAGGAAAAAGATAATTTATCATTAAATACTGCTGCAAAATACAAATATCATATTGTGAGTATTAAAGACGACTGGAAAAAGGTTTTTTCAGATAATTAGATTTGAGTTAGTTAGTGATTAAAGTGAAACAACTTTCATTGGTTTAGTTGTTTCATTTTAATCCAAAAATGAAGAATCTGTAAATTAAAAAAATATGAAATCTGTATCACATAAAGTCATCAAATTCCTGCCAGGCATACTTTGTTTTGTTTTAAGTTTTAATTCTTATGCTCAGGAAGAGCCAACAAAATCAGGAAACAGTGCACAAGAACTCGCCGATAAAATGGCCAATCCTGTTGCAAGCTTAATTAGTGTTCCGCTACAAAATAATCTTACTTATGGAATTGGTCCTTATAATGGAATAAAATATCAGATTAATATACAACCTGTTGTTCCTTTTAAGTTGAGTGAGAATTTAAATTTAATTACGCGTTATATTCTTCCGGTTGTAGATCAGCAGGATGTTACAGGAGAAAATACTCATGAATTTGGCTTAAGTGATGCAACAGTGACAGCATTTTTTGCTCCTAAAACTAAAGGCCTTATTTTAGGTTTAGGGCCTGCTTTTTTAGTGCCAACTGCCACAGAAAAATTTTTAGGAACAGAAAAATTCGGAATAGGTCCCAGCGTTTTGGTCATGCATCAGGGAAAAGGGCTTTCTATAGGTTTTTTAGCCAATCAAATCTGGTCTGTTGCAGGAAATGCTGACAGAGCAGATTTTAATCAGTTTTATACCCAAATCTTTCTAACCCATAGCTATAAAAGTGGTGCAAGTTTAGGTGTTACTTCAGAAATTACTCAAAACTGGCAGGGAAATACAACTCTTATTACATTGAGTCCCAATGTTGGTGCAATTACAAAATTAGGCGGTCAGACCATGCAATTTGCCGTAATGCCTCTAATTCCAATTGTTGGACATCAATCTATAAAACCAGATTGGGGATTAAGAGCAGTGGTCGCATTTATATTTCCGCAGTAATTGCTCCAAATCTGGAACTATAACTTCATCAGATGTTTAAACATTCATAAAACTTCCTTTTTTCAATTCCTGACAAAAGGGAGCTTTTATATTTTCTACTTTTTTGAAGATAAAAATTTAAGCGAAATCGTCTTGTCGTAAAAGGTAATCCGGATTCCGAAAAGCAAAATAATACCGCCCAAAACCATTTGTAACGTTATTTGTTCTTCCAGAAAAAGCCATGCTAAGATAGATGTTATTACGGCCTGACTCAACAAACTCAGTGAAACTCTAGTGGCGCGCATGTGCTGTGTTGCGTAACTAACCGAAAGCCAGGCGCACAACTGACAAATTACAGCCTGCAGTATCAATACAAACCATCCTGCATCAGTAAATCCGGTAAAAGACTCGTTTAAGCTGTAACACAAAATTCCCAAATAGATACTTGAAGCAAATAAACTTATGGTCATAAACGATAAAACATCCACTTTTGAAAGTACATTTTTACTAATCAGAAGGTAAATTGAATATAAAATGCCGGACAAAACAGCAAAAAGGAAAGCCTGATCAAAATTTAATTCCATAAAAAAGGTAAAGCCAACCAAAGTGACCATACCGAATAAAGATACCAAGGTTCCAATCCAAAAGTTAGTTGCGGGTTTTGATTTCAGGAACAAAAAAGAACCAATTCCAACCCAAACCGGAGACAAATTGGTCAATAAAGAAGCCTGAGTAGCACTCGAATCCTGAATGGCGATATTCCAAACCGCAACATCTGAGGCAAACAAAATGCCGCAAAGCGCTGCCAAAAGTGTAAATCGTAATGTGGGCAGTTTAAAGTTTTTGCTCAAAAGTACATACGGCAAAAGCAAAACCACCGCAAAAAACATACGGTAAAAAGCCGAAATTAACCCGGGAGTCAAACGTAATTTTACCAGTATGGGAAAAATTGAGATGCAGAGTATACCGCAGATTAGAGCTAATCTTGGTTTGGAGAGTTTCATTTTTGTATTTTTAAACGAAATGCAAAATTAACATTTTGAAACTGATCTTATCATAAAGAAATATTAATCTAAGGAGTCACAAAGCTCTTTTAAACTTTAAAAGTAAAAGATACCTTTTGCATAGAATCAAAAAAGCCCAAAAAGAATAAAGTTTCTCTTTGGGCTTTTAAAGTTAGTCTTTCAAACTATATAATATTTTTTGAAAATCGGCTTTAAAAGTATCTTTCTTGTCTTTAGAAGTCCATGACATTACTTTGTAAAAGGATTTTTTAGTTTCAACTATCCCGACCAGATAATAAATTTCCATATTCGCTTCTTTATCAAAATAGCTGGCGTCTGTTTCTATAAAATTAATCTCTCCTATTTTTTTAGAAACAGGTTTAGAAATTGTTTTCTTTTCCTCATCTGCTAAAAAGTCCTTCATAAAATCATCATAAAAGTCATTTACAGAAGTGTAATTTAATTCGATATAACTTAATTCTTCTTTAGTATCATAAATTATGCATCCATAAACTTCTTTCACCTCACTTTTATACTGAATAGCTGCAGAAGTATTTAATCCTGCTGTTTTATTCATATAATCCGGTAAACTAATGTCAAAGGTATGACCGGCTTTATATTGTTTTAGTTTAGTTTGTGCAACTGCTGTACTTATAAAAGTCAAAGTCAGTATAAAAATGGTAATTTTTCTATTCATTTTAAGGTTTTAAATATGTTGATTTCTGAATTTTGAATTGTAGTTAAAAAGTTCATCTTTACAATTTTTAGACGATACCTTTCTCTATCATTTCCAGCATTACCGGCGAAGCATTTTTAAACGTGGGATCTTGTTCAATAATACTTCCTGCGTTCTTTTTGTTGACTTTGAAGGTTACATCATTGTCTGTTGTAAAAAGCAGAGCAGTTAAAAACGGTTTTTTAATATATGATGCTAAGATTAGCAGAGCTTCATCTAGCGAATGGATGCTTTCGATTTCTTCTGTTTTATAACGGGTCGTTAGTGAAATCGAGAACGTATTATCTTCATTCAGAACTAATCTGAAATAGATGTTTTTGATCTCGGTATCGCCCATGGTTTTGGCCAGAGTCAGTTTTGCGAAAGTTCCGGCCTGGATACTTTCTTTAACTCGTTCACAAAAAAGGGCAAATATTGGTTCGTACATTTTTTTAAGGTGCTAAGATTCTGAGATGCTAAGGTGCTAAGTTTTTACTTTACAGGTCTCTACTATTGTTATTTCCCTGTAAATTCTGCCTTTCTTTTTTCTAAAAATGCAGTTGTTCCTTCTTTAAAATCTGCGGTTCCAAAACATTTCCCAAAAGATTTTATTTCGGTATCAAAACCATTTTTACCATCTTCAAAATTGGCATTAATAGCTTTTATTGCCTTCCCTATTGCAAAAGGAGCATTTTTAATAATTTTTTGGGCTATCACATTTGTAAAAGGCAAAAGTTCAGCCTGAGGCACTACATAATTTACCAAACCAAATTGTCTGGCTTCTTCTGCTGAAATCATGGCTGCTGTCATAATCATTTCCATGGCACGACCCTTCCCTATTAACTGAGGCAGACGCTGCGTTCCTCCATAACCCGGAATTAATCCCAGGCTTACTTCTGGCAATCCCATTTTAGCATTATCAGAAGCAATTCTGAAATGACAGGCCATTGCCAATTCTAATCCGCCTCCCAATGCAAATCCGTTAATGGCTGCAATAACTGGTTTTTTCAGCCCTTCGACAAAATCAAAAAGAGATTCCTGACCTTCAGCCGCCAGTTGAGCACCTTCAACAATGGTATAATTTGCAAATTCAGAAATATCGGCACCTGCTACAAAAGCTTTTTCACCGCTTCCGGTTAAAATGATGACACGAACCTCTTCATTTTTGCTTAATAATTTAATTGCTTTACTAAGATCGCTTATCGTCGCTTTATTCAGAGCATTCAGCTTTTCAGGTCTGTTAATCGTTACTGTTGCGATTTTTTCTTCGATAGAAATTAAAATATTTTCGTAGTTCATAACGCTAGTTTTTTATGAGTTCGTAATAGGCAGGGTAACCCTGAATGTAGTCCCTTTTCCGTAAGTTGACTCAAAGGTAATTGTTCCTTTGTAATTTTCTATGATGTTTTTGATAATTCCGAGACCAAGTCCCATACCACTTGTTTTGGTGGTAAACTTTGGTTCGAAAATCCTTCCAATATCTTGTTTCTGAATTCCGATTCCGTTGTCTTTTACTGCAATTTCCACATTATCATCCCGGCGTTTTACCGAAACCACTATTGATTTCTGAAACTGACTTTCCGGAATAGCCTGAGTGGCATTTTTAACCAGATTGGTAATTACACGGATTAGCTGTGTACGATCCATTTTGGAAATAATTTCTTCTTCATCACTTTCAAAAGAAATATACTCTTCGTTAAAAATATCCAAAGCCAGTTCAACGACCTCAACCACATTTAAAGTCTCATTTTGCTGAGCCGGCATAGAAGCGAAATTCGAAAACGCCGACGCTACAGACGTCATCGTATCAATTTGCTGGATTAAGGTTTCGGAATAATCATTCATTTTCTGTCTTACATCAGGATCATTCGGATCAAATTTTCGCTGAAAACTCTGAACAGTCAAACGCATCGGCGTTAGCGGATTTTTAATTTCATGAGCCACCTGTTTTGCCATTTCCCGCCAGGCCTCCTCACGTTCACTCTGTGCTAATTTGACAGCACTTTTTTCCAGTTTGTCTACCATTCCGTTGTAGGCTCTGATCAGAAAGTTTACTTCTTTGCTATTGGCTTCTAAAACAATTTTTTCGTTTTTCTGATCCAGATTGGTTTCTTCAAGTCGCTCCGAAATTGTTTTTAACGATTTTGTGATGTAAGTCGAAAGGAAATATGCTAATGCAAAAGCGACAATCAACATGAAAGAATACACCTGACTCAAACGGATCAGGAAGGTATTCAACTCATTGTCGTAATAGCCGTCATCTTCTAAATACGGAAGATTAAGGATTCCGAGTGGTTTGAATTTTTCGTCTTTAATTAAACTGTATGAAGACCGGTTTTTGACTCCATCAATTGTTTTAATATCTACAAAACGCTTTTCGATAGACGAGCGCACGAGTTTTAAAATAAAATCCGGAATTGGCGGTGGTGCTTTATCGACAGCAAAAGACTCTTTGGATGATTTTAATAATTTTCCGTTAAGGCTGTAGATATTGATTTCAATTTTGTGAATCTGCGCTAACTCATGGATTTTATCTTTAAAAATCAAATCCAGATTTTGCGTTTTCAGCGGATAAGTAGTAGTCGAAAGAACGTAATTGATGTGTTCTTTTACCGCATTTTCTTTTCGTTCTAAACGTTCCTGATGGTATTCTTTGGCCTCTGTTTTAAACTGAATAATCGAAATCGAAGCCAATAAAAAAGATGCCACCACAATCAATACAATCATCGACAGGAAAATCCTGGTACGAAGCGAAAGCATTGTCATTTTGAAGGTGTTTAGCATTTTTTTAATTATAAATTGTGAATTGTAAATTATGAATTATTCGGTCTGCATTATAATTTACCATTAACAATTCACAATTTACCAATTATTTCTTTTCCCTAATTCTCTTGTAAAATCGGAATCCCAGCATAAGCACAACCGAGAACAATATAATTCCGACTACGCCGAAAATCCAGTTAAAGGCACTTTTTAAAACTACTAAAAAAACAATAGCGAACAAAATAATTGTGGCGCCTTCATTCCATAAGCGCATATAATTGCTGGAATATTTTACCTCATTATTCTGTAATTGTTTAAAAATCTGATGGCACTTTAAATGATACAGATACAATAGAAAAACGAAACCTAATTTAATGTGCATCCAGGGCATTTTGAGCCATGCATTTCCTAAATCGGTAAAAAATAACATCCAAAAAGCAAAAATACTGGCTAAAATTGCTGATGGCCATGTGATAATATACCACAAACGGTAACTCATTATTTTGAATTGCGCCTGCAGAATTTCTTTTTCGGGAGATGGTTTATCATTTGCTTCTATTTGATATACAAACAAGCGCACAATATTAAACAATCCTACGAACCAGGTTAGTACGAAGATAATGTGCAGTGATTTTAAGTAATTATAATACTCCATTATAAAGTCTTTTTTCTTTACTCTTTCTTCTTTACTCTATTTAGCCCAATCATTAATCCAGTTACTCACCGTCTCACACCATTCATCATCATCATTCAAACATGGAACGGCAAGAAACTCTTCTCCTCCATTTGCTTCAAAATCTTCTTTGGCACGCATGGCGATTTCTTCCAGAGTTTCTAAACAATCCGAAACGAAAGCTGGTGTTACAACCGCTAGTTTCTTGATACCTTTTGATGGCATATTGTCAATTTCAACATCCGTATAAGGTTCTAGCCATTTGTCTCCCGCCAAACGAGATTGAAAAGTCAGACTGTATTTATCTTCCGGAAGACCTAATAGTTTAATGACTTGTTTTGTCGTTTCATAACATTGGTGACGGTAACAGAATTCGTGCGCCGGAGATGGCGTGTTACAGCAGGAACCGTCAATTTTACAATGTGATTTTGTTACATCGGTTTTACGGATATGACGCTCCGGGATTCCGTGGTACGAAAACAATAAATGATCGTAATCAAATCCTACTAAATGTTTCTGAATTGAATCTGCTAAATTTTTAATGTAATCCGGTTTGTTGTAAAATGCCGGAACATCTGTAAACTTCATATTAGGGAATTTCTTTTTGCGGATTTCTTCTGCTTTAACCAAAATTGTCAAAGTTGAAGCCATTGCATATTGCGGATATAAAGGAAAAAGCATTACATCGGTAACTCCTTTGTCGCTTAATTCCTGAAGTCCTTTTTCGATTGTCATGCTTCCGTAACGCATTGCTAAAGAAACAGGAACATTTACTAAAGGCTGCACTTTTTTTTGCATTCTTTCTGAAAGCACAACCAATGGAGAACCTTCTTCCCACCAGATTTTTGAGTAAGCGTGCGCTGATTCTTCTGGCCTTTTTCTTAAAATAATACCACGAACCAATAAAGCTCTCAATAAATATGGAACATCAATCACATATTTATCCATTAAAAATTCATCTAAGTACGGTTTTACATCTTTTGGAGTTGGACTGTCCGGAGAACCTAAGTTTACTAATAATACGCCTTTCATTATGTTTTTGCTTTAGGCTTTAAGCTCTGGGCTTTAAGCTTTTTAATTTGTTTTTAAAAATTTCGACAAAAGTAGAACTTGCAACTTTTTCGAAATATGATAATTATTACTTTTTTATTATTGTTGAATATTCAAAATTGATTTTACAAATTCGAGAAATTTTTTCACGCAGATTTCGCAGATCTTGCAGATTTTTTAATTCTTGTTAATTAGTGAAATTAGTGGCGAACAAAAACTTACACATTCGCATTAATCGACATTAAATATTTCTTTGGAGTTGTTCCGAATTTCTTTTTGAATGCTGCAATGAAATGACTTCCGGTACTGTAGCCAATTTTAAGTCCAACTTCGTTTACATTATAAGAACCGCTGTCTAGTAGCTTTCGGGCGAAATCCATTTTGTAATCGAATAGGAAACCATAAACCGTATCACCGTAAATTTGTTTGAAACCCATTTTAAGTTTCTTTAAATTCAATCCAATTTCATCTGCCAGCTCCTGCAATCCTGGGGGCTCTGCCATATTAGCGATGATGATTTCTTTGGCTTTTCGAATTTTCAGAACATTATCTTCATCAATCAAAAACGGACATTGTTCTGCGTTTGGATCTTCGGTTCTGTTGAAATATAAACTCAACAATTCGTATCCTTTTCCTTTATAATAAAGGTTTTTAATCGAAGGATGAAGGTTATAATGAAAAAGCTGACTCAGTACAATTGCCATCGATGGACTGATATTTCCTTCGTTATAATACTTTTTGTCTTTATTATCAGGACTTAAAAAAGTAATATAATTGGCTTCTGCAGAAAATAACGCGTGAAATTTCTTGATCGATACAATTACAGAAATCACCCAGGAGTTTGGTGCGAGTTCTAAATTAAGTGGTAATTCTTTCTGCGGATTATATAAAAGCAGTGATTTTTCTTCTTTAAGTTCTAATGTATAATTTCCCTGATTGAACAAAAATTTGGCATTACCTTTTATCCCGAAGTGAAACTGTATCAGGCCAGTACCAATAATTTCGTGCTGTGCAAAAAATGGTTCAGAACTGTCGTTTTGGAAACGGATCAGCGTAAAGTCGTCTTCAATTTTTATAATTTCCTGAGAACCCATAGCGATATTTTTTTGAAATGAAAATCAAAACAAAGTTCAGATATTATTTAGAATCACTCTAAACTAATGATTCCAAACGAGTTGATTTTGCTACAAAAATAGTCCTTTTTGCTCAAAAACACCTATTTAGGTTCAAAAAAACATTAAGCGACATAAAAAGTACTTTTAGCGTTATTTTTATCAATGGTATAGTAATAATTTTGTTGCACTTTTATGAAAGTGAATTTATGGAAAACAATAATGTACCGAAACACCTTTATTTTTACTCAGTTGGTCTGAGTTATAAAAAAGCTGATGCTGAGGTGAGAGGTCAATTTAGTTTAGATGCAGTTGCTAAAACGCGATTGCTAGAACAAGCTAAAAGCGAAGGAATAGAAAGTTTAATTGTTACTTCAACCTGCAACAGAACCGAGATTTATGGTTTTGCAGAACACCCTTTTCAATTAATAAAATTGATTTGTGACAACAGCAATGGTTCTGTTGACGCTTTCCAAAGAGTGGGTTTCGTTTATAAAAATCAGGAAGCAATCAATCACTTATTTCGCGTAGGAACTGGTTTAGACAGCCAGATCTTAGGTGATTTTGAAATTATATCTCAAATAAAAACCAGTTTCATTCATTCAAAATCTTTAGGTTTGGCCAATGCTTTTATGGAAAGACTGGTGAATGCGGTGATTCAGGCAAGCAAAAGAATTAAAACAGAAACAGAAATCAGTTCTGGTGCTACTTCTGTTTCTTTTGCATCAGTTCAATATATTTTGAAGAATGTTGAAGATATCGGCAACAAAAATATTTTACTTTTTGGAACTGGGAAAATCGGAAGAAATACGTGTGAGAATTTAGTAAAACATACTAAAAACGAGCATATCACTTTAATAAACCGTACTAAAGACAAAGCAGAGAAACTAGCAGGAAAATTAAATTTGATCGTTAAGGATTACTCTGAATTACATTTAGAACTTCAAAAAGCCGATGTTGTCGTTGTTGCAACAGGCGCACAAAACCCAACGGTTGACAAAGCAATTTTGAATCTTAAAAAACCTTTATTGATTCTGGATTTGTCGATTCCGAAAAACGTGAATGAAAATGTGGAGGATTTAGAAGGTGTAACTTTAATCCACATGGATTATTTGTCTCAATTGACAGATGAGACTTTAGAAAACAGAAAATTACACATTCCTGCAGCTGAAGCGATCATTGAAGAAATAAAAGAAGAATTTGTAACCTGGATGAAAGGCCGAAAATTTGCTCCGACAATTAATGCGTTAAAAGAAAAATTAAACGCAATCAAAGCTTCGGAACTAGATTTTCAAAGTAAAAAAATTGCCGATTTTAATGAAGAGCAAGCTGAAATCATCAGCAACAGAATCATTCAAAAAATCACTACACATTTTGCAAATCATTTAAAAGACGACGACACCATGGTCGATGAAAGCATCGAATGGATCGAAAAAGTCTTCAAAATAAAAGCATCCTAATTTTAAATTTTACCATTAAGGCATTAATAGAATTAAGTCAATCTTTGTCGAAGAAAATTAAGCAAGCTATTTTTGAACACAAAGCTTAATTAACTTAATATCTTAATAGTAAAAAAAGAAAAATGGCAAAAAACAAAGAAGTTCTATGACAAAAAAAGAGGTTACACAATTAGCTTATGAAATTACAGGTTTTGCTATAAAAGTGCATAAAGCTTTAGGACCTGGACTTTTGGAAAGTATATATGAAAAATGCCTCAAATATGAATTAGAACGAAACGGATACGATGTTAAACAACAATTAGTTGTTAAAATTGATTATTACGATCTCGAATTTGAATCGGATTTAAGAATCGATTTACTTGTAAATGATTGTGTTGTTGTTGAATTAAAAGCAATAGAAAATCTATTGCCAATTCATGAAGCACAATTATTAACATATATGAAATTGTTACAAAGACCTCAAGGGTTATTGATAAATTTCAACACAATAAACATTACAAAATCAATGAAACCTCTTGTAAATGATCGTTTCGCAAGATTAATTGATTAATAAAATATTAAACCATTAAGAAATTAAGAAAGTTAAGCTTAATTTCCTTGACAAAGATTGACTTAATTTTCTTAATGTCCTTAATGGTAAAAAACAAATCATGGCAGAAAAAATAATCAGAATTGGAACACGTGACAGTGAGTTAGCACTTTGGCAGGCACATACTGTCGAGAAAAAACTTAACGACTTAGGTTATAAAACCTCAATTGTGGCGGTTAAATCTCAGGGCGACATTATTCTGGATAAACCGTTATACGAACTCGGAATTACAGGAATTTTTACCAAAACGCTGGACATTGCCATGATCAATGGTGATATTGATATTGCGGTGCATTCTATGAAAGATGTCCCAACAGCTTTACCAAAAGGTATCGTTCAGGGAGCAGTTTTGCAAAGAGCCAATGTTCTGGATATTTTGGTTCACAAAGGAAATCCTGACTTTACAAATCCAAGTACTGTTGCGACAGGAAGTTTACGTCGTCAGGCGATGTGGCTGAACAAATACCCAAATCATACGGTTGTTGATTTACGCGGAAACGTGAATACACGTATGCAGAAATTACAGGATAATGACTGGGACGGAGCTGTTTTTGCTGCTGCAGGTTTGGAGCGAATTAATCTGAAACCAGAAAATTACATCAACTTAGATTGGATGATTCCGGCGCCGGCACAAGGCGCAATGCTTGTCGTGGGAATGGAAAATGACAATTATACGCTGGATGCGCTTTCTCAGTTAAATGATATCGAAACTGAAATTTGCACTTATATCGAACGTCAGTTTTTAAGAACTCTTGAAGGCGGATGTACTGCCCCAATTGGAGCTTTGGTTACGTATAACGAAGACGAAGACACTTTGCATTTTCAAGGTGTTTTACTTTCTATTGATGGAAAACAGAAACTAGAAATCAATAAAACGGTTGATATTTCAGAATGGAAGAAATTAGGTTTCAACTCAGCGCAGGAGATTTTAAATAATGGTGGAACGGAATTAATGCAGAAAATTAAAGAATCCCTGAAAAAATAATGGCAAACCAAGTTCAGATATTATCTACTAAAATATTATCTCCTCTTCATAAGCAGGAATTGATGAAATATGGTGTTGAAGTAATCGAAGCCGATTTCATCAAAACCGAAAACAAATCTTTCGAATTAAAAGACCTCAACGAAAGTCTGATTTTTACAAGTCAAAATGCCGTTCACAGCGTTTTATCTCATCCAAAATCGGAAGAACTCAAAAAGAAAAACGTGTATTGCGTTGGACTTAAAACCAAAACCTTATTGACCGACAACGGATTCAATGTTGTGGCATACACAGGTTACGCTGCAGATTTAGCTGAAATTATCACTTTGATTTACGGTAGCGAAAGCTTCACTTTTTTCAGTGGAAACTTAAGAAGAGACACTTTACCGGAAGCTTTAAAAGAAAACGGAATTAAATTCAATGAAATTCAGGTTTACGAAACTACGCTGCAGCCTCAGAAAATAAAAGCAAATCCTGAAGCTATTTTGTTTTTTAGTCCATCTGGTGTTAAAAGTTATCTGAAACACAATACCATAAACAAACAAATCTGTTTCTGCATTGGAGAAACCACCGCAGAAGCATTAGCAAAAATTACCAAAAACATCATCATCGCAGATCAGCCCACAATTGAAGACCTGGTTGAAGATGTAATTCACGAATATAAATAAAAACCTTTGCAACTTTGTCACTTTGTGACTTTGCACCTAAAATAAAAAACATGTTAAAAAACGACCTATTTTTAAAAGCATTAAAAGGAGAAACAGTTCAGCGTCCACCGGTATGGATGATGCGTCAGGCAGGAAGATATTTGCCGGAATTTAGAGAATTGCGTGATAAATACGATTTCTTTACCCGTTGCGAAACTCCGGAATTAGCCGCTGAAATCACAGTGCAGCCAATTCGCCGAATTGCTCCGGATGCTGCTATTTTATTCTCAGATATTTTAGTTGTGCCACGCGCAATGGGAATTCATGTAGAATTGAAAGATAATCTGGGTCCGATAATTCCGGATCCGATTCGTACAATGGAACAGGTAAATCAGGTTTTTGTTCCTGATGTAAATGAAACTTTAGGTTATGTTTTTGACGCTGTGAAATTAACTAAAGAAATGCTGAACGATGAGGTGCCATTAATTGGTTTCGCAGGTTCACCATGGACTATTTTTTGCTATGCTGTTGAAGGAAAAGGTTCTAAAAGTTTTGATACTGCAAAAGGATTCTGTTTTTCAAACCCGGTTGCAGCACATACTTTATTACAAAAAATCACTGATACGACTATTTTATATTTAAAAGAAAAAGTAAAATCGGGAGTAAATGCAGTTCAGATTTTTGATTCCTGGGGCGGAATGCTTTCTCCGGTTGATTATCAGGAATTTTCATGGAAATACATCAACCAGATTGTTGACGCTTTAGCTGAGGTTACTCCAGTAATTGTTTTCGGAAAAGGATGCTGGTTTGCTTTGAATGAAATGGGCAAAAGTAAAGCTTCTGCATTAGGAGTTGACTGGACTTGTTCGGCTAGAAATGCTCGTTACTTGTCTGGCGGAAATGTTACTTTACAAGGAAATTTTGATCCATCAAGATTGCTTTCTCCTATTCCGACTATCAAGAAAATGGTTCACGAAATGATCGACGAGTTCGGAAAAGATAAATACATTGTAAATTTAGGTCACGGAATTTTACCAAACATCCCTGTAGATCATGCTAAAGCGTTTATTGATGCTGTGAAGGAATACGGGAACTAGTATTCAGTTTTCAGTCGCAGTTTTCAGATTTTACTGCGACTGAAAACTGCGACTGAAAACGAAAAAACATGCTCAACAAAGGCTTAAGAGACGAAGAAAAAATAAGAATCGACAATGTTCTAAAAACATTGCGGACTCTTGTTTTTGTACCTCAGCCTTTGGATCATTTGCAAATAGCAGAAATTGAAAATCAACTAAAAGAATTCGCATTAAACATTGAAACTTTAGTTGATTGTTCGAATGAAGATTTAATTGAATTATTGAAGCATCTTCATTTTGACTGGGAACAATTAGAGCAGTTTGCTGATATTTTAGTCGAATTTTCTAAAACTGAAAACTATAATTTTGAAGATAAAGCTTTAGCTGTTTACCAATATATTCAGACTGAGAGCAAGGTTTTTTCTTTTGGAATAAATGCTAAAATTGCTTCGCTAAAAAACAAATAAAATGACTTTTACAGACTGGAAAACAGACCGAATTGAAAATATTCTTCCCGAAGAGTTTTATAAACTGATTGATAAGAATAAAAATCACATTGGAAAAACTTTCCCCGTAACTCTTGCTAATTCTGACTCACCAGAAAAAGCAGAAAATTTTATCTCAGTTAATAAAAACAAAGAAAAAAATAATGAAGGATATTATTTCTTCGCCCGAGATATAAAAACAAATAATCTAATTGGTTATTTATGTGCAAAAACAATCGATTACCGCATTTCAAAATGTGAATTAGGTTATTTTATTGATGAAGATTTTCAGGGAAAAGGGATTACCTCAAAAATGGTTTCAGATGCTCTTGACTTTTGTTTCAATGAATTATTGTTGAATAAGGTTTTTATCTGTACTTCAGAAATTAATTTGGCAAGCCAAAGAATAGCTTTAAAACACAATTTCAAACAAGAAGGAATTTTACGGGACGAATTTAGAAACGGAGATGGTACATTACAAAACACTGTTTACTTCGGACTGCTTAAATCAGAATACAATTTACAATGAAAGATAAATTTTACGCCTACATACAACAATTACAAGACCAAATCTGCGCCGGATTAGAAGCAGTTGACGGAACTACAAAATTCCGTGAGGATTTATGGAAACGTCCTGAAGGCGGCGGTGGAAGAACACGCGTTATTGAAAACGGAGCTGTTTTTGAAAAAGGCGGTGTAAACATTTCAGCAGTTCACGGAAAACTTCCTGAAACGATGCAAAAAATGTTTGGCGTTGGCGAAGCCGATTTCTTTGCCTGCGGATTAAGTTTGGTTCTTCATCCAAAAAACCCAATGGTCCCAACTGTTCATGCCAACTGGCGCTATTTTGAAATGTACGATACTTCGACTCCGCTCAGTACAGGTTCGCCTAAAATAATCCAGCAATGGTTTGGCGGCGGGCAGGATTTAACGCCTTATTATTTGTTTGAAGAAGATGCAAAACACTTTCATCAAACCTGTAAAACAGCTTGCGACAAATACAATCCGGAGTTTTATCCGAAATATAAAAAACAATGCGACTCCTATTTTTGGAACGCACACCGAAATGAAGCCCGCGGACTTGGCGGTTTATTCTTTGATTATTGCAAAGCAAATGACCAAATGTCAATGGAAAACTGGTATGATTTCGTTACCGAGGTTGGAAACAGTTTCCTTGAAGCGTATGTTCCAATTGTTGAGAAAAGAAAAAACCTTTCTTATACTCCCGAAAACAGAAACTGGCAGGAAATTCGCCGTGGCCGTTACGTTGAGTTCAATTTAGTTCATGATAAAGGAACTTTATTCGGTTTAAAAACCAACGGAAGAATCGAAAGTATTTTAATGAGCCTTCCTCCTCATGTGCAATGGGTTTACGATCATCATCCGGAAGCAGGAAGTGAAGAAGAAAAATTAATAAAAGTACTGGAGAATCCTGTAGACTGGATTTAATACTTCAAAACATAAAAAAAGCCCTAAAATTGATTTTTTAGGGCTTTTCATTTGGAATTATTTAGTACTTAGTTCGTCCACTAAATCTAAGGTCTGGAGAATGATATTTTTATCTGTTTTGTTAGAATTTAGCTTCAATTCAAATTTCAGCTTATTGTCAATCAATTTCTTTGCAGAATATAAAGTAACATCATTAAACTGCTGCGTCATTCGGTTCAGGGATTTAATTTCAGATTCCTTAGCTTCGCCTGAATTAGAATAGGCTGTTACTAATTTATCCAAACTCACTTTTGCAGAAATATAATTCTGTTTCAGTTCTTTTTTAACTTCTTTCGAAAATGAATTCTCTTTTGGAAAAATATGATCAATACTGTTTCCAATAATTACCACATCTTTATCCTTAAAAATAAATAAACCACCGTATTCCTGAGTTCCTTTTATCTCGTAATAATTCCCTTTTGGGATCAATCCGTTTTTGCGAACTCCTAACTGAATCATTTTATCTACAAAAGTCGGGTGTGTCGAAGTAAAAATCACTGAGAAAAGCGGTATTAATTTCTTTACTTTTTTCTCTACTTCTTTCTGTTCGTAATTCTCATCGTATTCAAACGTTTTTGTAGTTACCTCCTTTTCGGCAACATCATAAAGAAACATACTCAAATCGCCATCAAAAAGAGTCGCTGTGGCTTCTTCATCAATAATTGTCGAAATAAAATCAGTGAAGACACCGATATCTTCTTTTAAAATATAAGGATTGTTGAAAATCTCGGCACTCAAAGTCGGAAAACTATTGAGCATTTCCTTTGTATTAAAATGATACGTCAGATAGCCAAGTGGTTTTTGGGCTGGAAAATAATTAAAGATATTCTTGTTGACTTTTCGGTTACTGATTTTACCCACTAAATCGGCAATTGGCTTTGAGTATTCTACAATTTCCTCGATTCGGGCATTATCATTATCAAAATAAAAATCGACATTTACTCCTTTTACAAAATTGCCTAAATTCTTCTGACTTGGTAAAAATTTATTATACGTCGTAAACTTTGCCAAAGCCATATAAGCCGAATTAAAACTGCTCATTGCCGTACCATAATCAACCCAAGAGGAAATATCTGCATTTTCATGAACTTTGTCTGAAGTCGGAACCGTAAAACCATTTTCAAAAAGCAATTTTATAAACCTGTTTTGGCTAATAGCCTGAATGCTGTCAAAAGCAGTCTGTTCTTTTTGAAAATTAGCATAATAATTATCCGAGTAATCAGCATAAGCTGTATCCACAACAGGTTCTTCGACTGTGTCCACAATAACATCTGAAGTGCTTACTGCTGCGAGGGTATCTACAGTCAGCATCGCATCAGAATATTCATTGTATTCGTATTTTTTAGTTAGTCCAAAAATTACCAAATGACTGTCGTTCCAGGCAACAGTTGTCTTTTTATCAGCAGAATTATATACTGAATACTGACCAAAATCTTCAATAAGAGGTTTTTCAGCCGAATTACTTTCGTTGTCTTTTTGAATTAAAAAGTTCTTAATATCAGTTCTGCTTTTTATCGGAATAGTTATCTGATAATATGGTATGCTGTCTGAGTAATTGCCATGAACCGTTATCTTTTGGTCTAATTTTATAAGATCCGCGTATTGATTCACGTCCAGTTTCATTTTATCTTTTGCATTTTTTAAAAGAGAATGATTTAAAACCTCAGCAACACTAACTTTTTTAGAAAGCTGACCGCCGTTAAACTGAACAAAATAATCCTGCTTTTTAGGAAGTAACTGACTATAAGTCAAACCGAACGTAAGAAGAATTAAAAAAGTAAAAATTTGTTTCATTGTAGATGTTTGAAAATATTATTTGATAAGGATTATGGATTTAACTGAATGTTGTTATTCATCAATGATGATTTTTTAAGCACGCTGTACATACTCTGTTTCAAAAAAACGGTCTTTTTATTTGGGGAAATTTTGGAATTGGTATTACTTGCCGTTGCTATATCACGGTCAAAAGTGTAAATAGATATGATGTTGGCTTTTTCTAAATCTTCTTTTTTCTTTTCATCTTTCAAAAGATTTTCGGGAATTGGATAAGAGGCAATTCTTTCAAAACTCTTGGAATCAGCCGTAAAATGAATCTGATTTTTCTGTTTGTTTAAAGTATTGACGACTTCATTTAATGCTTTGAGGTTTTTATAATCTAGTTTGATAATAAAAACATACCGGTCAAAATCGGTTTTGGTTGATACATTCGAAATTCCTTCTATTTTTGAAACTTTCGATTTAAAATCATTTAGCTTCTGGGTAATTTCCTGTTCGTTCGGAATTTTCACACCATCCACTTCTTCCAGCCAGATTGCCGATTTTGTTTTTAGCCATGATTTCGAAAAGTCAACCATCAACGTGTATTCACCACTCTGATTGTCGTGATGTTTGATTCTTTCTGTTATCTCAAAACAACTTGTTAAGAGTAAACAGCAGCATAATACAACTATTTTCTTCATTTGGGAGATTTAAATTTGAAAAAACATTCCGTAAGAAGATTACTGACAGAAGTTTAAAAAAGCGATACGAATTTAGATAATATTAACGAATTCTCACCCATTATCAACTCTTTATTTGGGCGTTTTTTCTTTAACTTTGCGGCACTTATTTTAATTTCATTTTAAAATGAATATGAACCCTTTACAGATAAATATTCCTTTTAAATTTTATAAAAACACACTCTATGTTCCCATTACAAAGAAACCGCCGTTTAAGAACCAATGAATCTATTCGCTCTTTAGTTCGTGAAACCAGTTTAAGTCCGCAGGATTTTATGCTTCCGATGTTTGTGGCCGAAGGCAAAGATGTAAAAGTCGCCATTCCGTCTATGCCCGGAATTTATCGTCATTCATTAGACAACACTATTAAAGAAGTCAAAGAAGCCTGGGATTTAGGAATCAAAGCGGTGAATATTTATGTAAAAGTAAGCGACAGCCTTAAAGACAATAAAGGTGTTGAAGCCTGGAACAAAGACGGTTTAATGCAGCAAACGATTCGCGCTATTAAGGATGCAGTTCCTGAAATGATTGTAATGCCGGATGTGGCTTTAGACCCTTATTCCATTTACGGGCATGACGGAATTATTGAAAATGGTCAATTAATAAACGATGCAACTGTTGACGCTTTGACACGAATGAGTTTAAGCCACGCAGAAGCCGGAGCCGATTTTGTAGCACCAAGCGACATGATGGACGGAAGAGTATTAGCCATCAGAAAAGCGCTGGAAGAAAACGGTCACCACAACGTGGGGATAATGAGTTACAGTGCAAAGTATGCTTCAGCTTTCTATGGACCATTTCGTGATGCATTGGATTCTGCTCCTGTAGATTCTCAAAATATTCCAAAAGACAAAAAGACATATCAGATGGATTATGCTAACCGAATTGAAGGAATCCGTGAAGCATTATTAGATGTCGAAGAGGGTGCAGACATCGTAATGGTAAAACCGGGAATGGCGTATCTGGACATTGTTCGTGAAGTAAAAAATGCCGTTCACGTGCCGGTTGCAGTTTACCAGGTATCTGGTGAGTACGCTATGGTAAAGGCCGCAGCTGAAAAAGGATGGCTGGATCATGACAAAATTATGATAGAGCAACTTTATTGCATTAAGCGTGCGGGCGCTAGTATTATCTCTACATACTTTGCAAAAGAAGCTGCAGTAATTTTAAATAAATAAGGATGAAAAAACTATTTTTTTTGGCTGCAGTTCTGGTTTTCGCTTCCTGCAAAAAAGAAAGTCAGGAGCCATTTGGAAAACCAACAGAAAACACAACGGAAGCTTCGACTGAAGGAGAATCTGCGGAAGCTAAAACTTCGGAAGAATTAGGGAAAGAAATTTTTGAAGGAAAAGGAAATTGTATTTCTTGCCATCAGGTGGATCAAAAAATAATTGGTCCGAGCATTCAGGAAATCGCTAAAATCTACAAAGACAAAAAAGGAGACATGGTTACCTTTTTAAAAGGAAATGGAGAACCAATTGTAGACCCAAGTCAGTTTGCTGTGATGAAAACGAATTTTCCTGTAACGCAGGCAATGTCTGATGAAGAGCTCAAAGCAATTGAAACTTACATTTACAGTCATTTAAAATAACTACAAACAAAAACGGCGCTGAGATTCAGCGCCGTTTTTCATATTCTTTTTTCTCTGTTACCAGATTTTAACTCTTTTCTCTGGCTCAACATACATTTTATCTCCTTTTTTGATATCGAAAGCTTCATAAAAAGCATCAACGTTCTGAATCGGAACAACTGCTCTGTACATTCCCGGAGAATGGGGATCTGTTTTTACCTGACTTTTAAGAGCTTCATCTCTTGATTTTGTTCTCCATACAGTCGCCCATGAAATAAAGAAACGCTGTTCTGGCGTAAATCCGTCAATTAATCCAGGATTACCGTTAGCTTTCAAATACAATTGCAAACCATCATACGCCGCATTGATTCCACCCAAATCTCCGATGTTTTCACCTAAAGTGAATTTTCCATCTACGTGAATGCCCGGTAAAGGTTCCAATGCACTGTATTGATCTGCCAATTTACCGCCTAGAGCCGTAAATTGTTTTAAATCATCAGCAGTCCACCAATCCACAAGATTTCCATCTGCATTGAAACGTGCTCCCGAATCATCAAATCCGTGTGAAATTTCATGACCGATAACAGCTCCAATTCCACCATAATTTACAGCTTCATCAGCCTGATAATTGTAAAATGGCGGTTGTAAAATAGCCGCAGGAAACACAATTTCATTATAAGACGGATTAAAATACGCATTTACAGTCTGTGGAGACATTCCCCACTCTGATTTATCAACCGGTTTTCCTAATTTCGCTAAATTTTGAGCATAAGCCCATTTTGAAATGTTTTTCATATTATCAAAATAGGTTCCGCCTTCAGAAACATTTTTAAGCTCTAATTTAGAATAGTCTTTCCATTTATCCGGGTATCCAATTTTAACCGTCAGTTTCTTTAACTTTTCGATTGCTTTGGTTTTAGTTTCGTTTGACATCCATGGCAAAGCATTAATTCTGTTTTCATAAGCCAGCATCACATTTGCAATCATGTTCTTCGCCTTTTCTTTGGCTTCAGCAGGAAACAATTTTTCTACGTACAATTTTCCTAACGCTTCACCAGTTGCGCCATTAATAACCTGCAAAGCTACTTCTTCGCGTGGACGCTGTTTTAAAGCTCCTGTTAAAGTCTTTCCATAAAAATCAAAATTTGCATTTTCGATATCCGTACTCAAGGTAGAAGCAGATCTGTTTAATAAAGACCATTTTAAATACTCTTTCCATGCCTCAACTTTCTTTTCAGTAAAAGTTTTTTCTAAAGCAATCATGTAACGAGGCTGTGCTACATTAACCGTGTCTAATTTTGCCATACCTACTCCGGCAAAATATTTATCCCACTGAATAGAAGGCGTATTTTTTTTCAAATCGGCAACAGCAGTCGGGTTGTATTGTTTTCTGCGGTCTCTTCTCTCAACACGATCCAGTCTTGGTGCAGACATTTCGATCTCTAAAGCCAGGATTTGTTTGGCACTTTCTTTGGCTTTAGCCGGAGATTCACCTATAAACTGAAGCATTCTGGCAACATGAAGTTCATATTTTTCACGTTTTTCCTTTGAATCCTTATCATCAGAATTGTAATAATCTTTATCAGACAATCCTAAACCTCCTGGGTTTAAGGTAACCGAATTTTTATTACTGTTTTTGGCATCAGCTCCCACATAAATCCCAAAGAAACCGGCTCCACCCTGAGACTGCATTTCGATTAGGTAATTTTGTAAATCGGCTACATTTTTAATAGCATCGATTTTTTTCAAATAAGGTTTAAGCGGTGTGATGCCTCTTTTATTTCTCCCAACTGTATCTAAGATGGTATTGAATAACGCAATGGCTTTACCCTGATCTGTGTTTGATTTGTACTTTGGATTTTTAGAAGCTTCTTTTAAAATTGCTAATGAATTGTCATCGGTTTTCTGACGCAATTCATTAAAACTTCCCCAGGCATTTCGATCGCTTGGAATTTCAGTTTTATCCAGCCAGGTTCCGTTTACGTATTGAAAGAAATCTTCTTTTGGACTAACCTCTTTTTTCATAAAAGAAACATTAATCCCGGGTTCTTTTGGTGTTGTGTTTTGAGCTTCTGCCGCTGCAAATGAAAGCATTGCAGAAAAAGCATAAAACATTGGTGTAGTAAGCACTTTTTTCATTTATATTTAACTTTTTAGAGTTTCTGCAAACATATTGCTAATATCTGATTCTCTATGTTAAAAATTCAGCTAATAATTTATTAAAGATTATTTTTTAATTAATTTACTCATGCAATCTGTATTTGGGTGTTAAAAAAAAGTATAACCAAACATTTTAAAAAGCCCTTTTTGTATTTTTGCTCCAAATTATTTTTATGAAATCGCTTCTTTACAAATACCGAAAGTTCTTCATCATCTTAGGAGTATTTTCGGCAATCACCATTACGCTATTTTATTTTGCTTTAAAACCTCAAAAAATATTACCAATTTATAATCCGGCTGATGTAAATCCGGAATTGGTTGACAGCACAGTACAGTACAAAAGTAAATACCATACCATTGCTGATTTTTCGTTTGTAAACCAAAACGGGGATACTATTACTCAGAAAAACTATGAAGGAAAGATATATGTTGCCGATTTCTTCTTTACCACCTGCGGCTCCATCTGTCCAAAAATGACAACCAATTTAGAGGAGGTTCAAAAAGCGGTTTTAAATAATCCAAAGGTAATGCTGCTTTCGCATACCGTATTTCCAGAAACAGACAGTATTCCGGTTTTAAAAGCCTATGCTATTAAACACGGAGTCGTGGACAGCAAATGGAATCTGGTTACCGGGGATAAAAAAGAAATTTATACCATGGCCAGAAAATCTTATCTGGCTGTAAAACTAGGAAGACCAGATCAGCTTTATAATATGGTTCATACAGAGAATTTTGTTTTGGTAGATCAAAAACGCCGCGTCCGCGGATTTTACGATGGGACTGACAAAGAAGATATAAAACGCCTTTTGGAAGACATTGATTTTTTATGCCAGGAATAAAAAACCCTTATTTTTAGAAACATTTAGCATTTGTATAGGTGTTAAATAACCTGGAATAAAGAATAATTACCTATTTTTGCAATCTAAACTCAATCTAAATAAGCTTGCAAAACACTATCCACACCCTGAAAAAAGGCGAAAAAGCCATTATCAAAGATTTTGATATCGATTTGATTCCCTTAAAATTATTAGAAATGGGTTGTTTGCCGGGCAGCTTAGTCGAATTACTTCAAATTGCTCCTTTTGGAGATCCTTTATATTTAGACATTAATGGCTCACATGTAGCCATACGTGTTGAAACCGCTCGTGAAATTGAAGTTGAACTTATCCAAAACAATTTATAATGAGCGTTCAGAATATTAATGTTGCCCTTATCGGGAATCCAAATACAGGAAAAACATCCGTTTTTAATCAGCTTACAGGTTTAAATCAACAGGTTGGAAATTATCCGGGAATTACCGTTGAGAAAAAAATGGGTTTCTGCAAACTACCTCACAACATCAAAGCCAATATTCTGGATTTGCCAGGAACGTATAGTCTGAATGCGAGTTCAATGGATGAAAGTGTGGTGATTGAACTTTTGCTGAACAAAAATGACAAGTTGTATCCTGATGTGGCAGTGGTTGTAACTGATGTTGAAAACCTGAAACGAAATTTACTGATTTACACTCAGATAAAAGATCTGGAAATCCCGACAATCTTAGTTATCAATATGTCGGATCGTATGGAACGTAAAGGAATTACCCTTGATATTCCGTATTTAGAAGAAAAACTAAAAACTAAAATTGCATTGGTAAGTTCACGCAAAGGTTTGGGAATTGATGAACTAAAGGAATTAATTGTTTCCTATAAAACTGTTCCGCATGAGCCTTGCTTAAATGCTTCAGTAATTGATGCTGAGTATTTTGAAAAATTAAAGCATGCTTTTCCGAACCAGTTATTATACAAATTGTGGCTGGTTATTACACAGGATGTCAATTTTTCGAATTTAGACCGAAATGAAATCCGAAGTACTTTTACCAAATCGCACTCCGAATTAAAGCGCCTTCAGCAAAAAGAGACCATCAAACGTTATCAGTTTATCAATGATGTTTTGAAAGAAGGGTTAAAGGTTGATGCTTCGATGGCAAAAGACATCAGGGCAAAACTAGATCGCGTATTAACCCATAAAGTCTGGGGATATGCAATTTTCTTTGCTATTTTATTTTTGATTTTCCAATCTATTTTTAGCTGGTCAACCATCCCAATGGATTTTATAGACAGCACTTTTGCATCTTTGAGCAGCTGGGTTGCAGAAGAACTGCCAAGCGGCATTTTAACCGATTTGCTTTCGCAGGGAATCATTCCGGGAATTGGAGGGGTTATTATTTTTATTCCGCAGATTGCCTTTTTGTTTCTCTTCATATCCATTCTCGAAGAAAGCGGATATATGAGCCGTGTGGTTTTCCTGATGGATAAAATCATGCGCAAATTTGGTCTTTCCGGAAAAAGTGTCGTGCCTTTGATTTCAGGAACAGCCTGTGCAATTCCGGCGATTATGGCTACCCGAAATATTGAAAACTGGAAAGAACGTCTGATTACGATTTTGGTTACTCCTTTTACGACCTGTTCGGCAAGATTACCTGTCTATGCAATTATCATTTCATTGGTAATTCCAAAACAAAGAGTTTTTGGCATCCTGAATCTTCAGGGATTATCGTTGATGTTACTTTATTTATTAGGGTTTGGAACAGCAATCCTATCAGCTTATATTTTGAATAAAGTTTTAAAACTGGAATCCAAAACCTATTTCGTTGTCGAAATGCCTAGTTATAAATTACCGTTATTTAAAAACGTTGGGATTAATGTTGTAGAAAAAACCAAAGCATTTATTGTTGGTGCCGGTAAGATCATCCTTGCGATATCCGTTATTTTATGGTTTTTAGCCTCATATGGCCCCGGAAAAGAATTTAATGACGCGGAAGCTATCGTAAAAGAAAAATTCACCAATACATCGCTTACAGAAACGCAATTTGAAAACGAAGTAGCTTCACAAAAACTGGAGAATTCTTATATCGGATTGATGGGAAGAGCAATCGAACCAGCTATCCAGCCTTTGGGTTATGACTGGAAAATCGGAATTGCCTTAATCAGTTCGTTTGCAGCACGTGAGGTTTTCGTAGGAACACTTGCTACCATTTACAGTGTTGGCGATACAGATAATGAATCGACCATAAAGAGCAAAATGCAGGCAGAAGTACGTCCTGATACCGGAGGAAAAGTATTCAATTTTGCAACCGGAATTTCATTATTGCTTTTTTATGCCTTTGCTATGCAATGTGCAAGTACATTGGCTATCACAAAGAAAGAAACCAATTCATGGAAATGGCCGGCAATGCAATTGGGCTTTATGAGCGCATTTGCCTATTTGACTGCCTTAATTGCCTATCAAATTTTAAAATAAAAAGTTATGATTCAGGAAATTATTGCTTTTATAATATTAGGATTTGCAGTTGCTTTTTTGATTAAAAAATATTTTTTTAAATCGAAGAAGAAAAAAGACTGCGGTGATGGGAATTGCGGCTGCAGCTGATTTTTATTCCAAATAGTTACACAAAAAAAGCACAAAGATTCGCAAAGGGACTTTAAATAACTTTGCGAATCTTTGGCGAAATAAAACTTATTTAATTCCCTCCCACTCTGCATAAAACTGCGAAAGGAATGTCTCCATAAAACGATGTCTTTCGGCAGCGATTTCTTTTCCGGTTTCCGTATTCATTTTGTCTTTTAAAAGCAAAAGCTTTTCGTAAAAATGATTTATGGTAGGCGCGTTATTCTTTTTGTATTCTTCTTTGGTCATGTTGGTTACAGGCGCTATTTCCGGATTATATAAAGTTCTGTTTTTAAATCCGCCATAATTGAAAGCTCTGGCTACACCAATGGCACCAATTGCATCTAAACGATCTGCATCCTGTACCACATCCAATTCCACAGAAGAAAACTTCTTTTCAAAATTTCCGCCTTTATACGAGATATTTTCAATGATATTTACGACATGCTGAATAATATCTTCAGCTACATTTTCTGATTCTAAAAACAAACGTGCCGTTTTGGGACCAATGGATTCATCGCCGTTATGAAATTTGCTGTCGGCGATATCATGAAGCAAAGCTCCTAATTGAACTACTGTTAAATCACAATCTGTATTTCCGGCAATCAAGAGCGCATTTTTATATACCCGTTCGATATGAAACCAGTCATGACCGCCTTCTGCATTATTAAGTTTTTCTTTTACAAACTGTATTGTTTTATGTATTAATGCTGAATTATTCATGGTGTTTTTAATACTTAAATGTATGGTTCTTTCTAATTACAATTATGGAATTCTTCTAATTCATTTTAGCTTTAATATACTTTTTATTTAAAAAAAAGAGACCCGAAATATTAAAAAAATGCTGATTGTCAAAGATTTAGAAAACCTCAACAATCAACATTTTTATGGTTTATTTTATAAACGCAACAAAATTGCATTTGTAAAAATATAAGTTTTTTAATCTTAAATTATAATCTTGCAGGTTCAACCCATTTGAAAATATGAGACTCTTTGGGTATCACAATTCGCTCTGAAATTCTAGCCATACGTGAAGGTAATTTCATTAAATACTCACGAGCTTTTTCGGCTTCATCCGTTAAATTAGAAATCTTATCAATTTCCCACTTATCAATTAATTTCTGCAAAATATCAACATAATCATTTGCGGTGTATACTCCGATACGCTGAGCAGAATCTGAAAATTGTTCAAAAGCAGAACTAATCTTTTGACCTGACTCCCTTAAGAAATGTGCAGGCATTACGATTTTTTGTTTCATCATGTATTGAAACGCCAGCATCATTTCGCTTGGATCAACCTGAAAGATACGGTTTACGAACTCACTGTATGCATGATGATGACGCATTTCGTCACCGGCAATCATTTTACACATTTTAGACAACTTTTTATCACCAAATTTCTTCGCTATTTGCGAAACTCTGTTGTGCGACACATACGTTGCTAATTCCTGAAAACTAGTATATACAAAGTTTTTATAAGGATCTCTTCCGGTTCCGATATCAAACCCATCATTAATTAAATGCTGTGTTGTCATTTCGATTTCACGCATGTTCACACGACCAGACAAATACAAGTATTTATTCAGCAGGTCTCCATGACGGTTTTCTTCTCCGGTCCATTGTTTTACCCATTTGGCCCATCCGTTTCCACCATTTTCAACCTGGTCAACCTGGTCAACTCCTTCTACATCCATAAGCCACGATTCATACGTTGGCAGAGCTTCTTCTGTGATTGTGTCTCCAACAAGTGTTACCCAGAAATCATATGGAAGTTCTTTGGCAATTTCGCGTAGTTCTTTTACGTCCTCAAAGAAATTTTCTCCCTGAGAATCTGGTAAAAAATCTGACGGCTGCCAAATTGTTTCTACCGGAATTAAATACTGTTCTACGAAGCTATCCACGTTTTTTTCCAAAAACTGCATTACTTCTAATCTAATGTTTTTTATAGACATTACTTTATTAAATTTGGATTTAAGCTTAGTTTTCTAAACCTAAACCTGTTTATACTCATTTATTCCTTCCTTTACTGACTTTTCAGTAATCTCCATCAATTCTTCAAATTTATACTCTTTTACTGCCATTGCCTGATGCACAGTAAAAGTAAGATGATTTCCTAAACCTACCGGAAACATTCCGTAACGAACCATTTTCCACGAATTATTGATACTCACCGGTACAACATAAGCCGAAGGAGCATATTTGCATAAGATTTTTAAACCACTTTGGGCGAATTCTTTAGGTTTTCCGGTTTTACTACGTGTTCCTTCAGGGAAAATAACAGCAGAACGGGTATTTTTTTCGATATATTCAGACAAGCCTTTGATTACAGGAATTGCTTGTTTAGGGTCTTTACGGTCAATTAGCACTGATCCACCGTGCTTCAAATTATAGGAAACGCTCGGGATTCCGCTACCTAACTCTTTCTTACTTACAAATTTACAATGAAAACGTCTAAAGTACCAAATCATTGCCACGATATCGTACATGCTTTGATGATTCGCCACAAAAATAATCGGAACGTCTCTCGGTATTGTATCTACACCAGTAACTTTATATGTGGTTCCCACAAGTCTGGTACAGGTTAAAAGACCTAAATTCAAGTAATCAACACTTTTTTTATGAGCCTGATAACCAAAAAGATTAAGGCAAATCCATTGTATCGGGTGAAAAATCACCAAACACAATCCAAAACATAAATAATAAATTACGGAGATTGGATATGAAATTATCTTTTGCATGCTTGAAAAATTAAACGCCAAAAGTAGTAAATATATTTTTAGCGGTATAAAATTTGAAAACAATAACCGTTTTTATGGTTTAATTGTACCTTTGCCACAGAAATTGCAAATTTTTTCTGAGTTAAATGAACTTTACTTACCCTAAAAATGAACGCTTAAAAAGCAAAACCACAATTGGATTACTGTTTTCTGAAGGGAAATCGGTTTCAAAATATCCGTTGCGTTTGGTTTACTGTGAGGCGGATGAAAATTCGAAAGAGAAAATTAAAATTGGCGTTTCTGTTTCCAAGAAATATTTCAAAAAAGCCGTTGACCGCAATTACTTCAAAAGGGTTTTAAGAGAAACTTACAGACTGAACAAAAATTTACTTTGGGATAATATACAACAACCCTATTCCCTAATGTTTTTTTACCAGACAAAAGACCGGTTAACTTACGAAGAAATAAACACCAAAACGGTTCAGTTGTTTGAGAAATTTATTCAGCAGGTTAATAAAATTCAGGATTCCGAAAACAAATCAGAATTATAAAAACCCTAACCATCAATACTTTATTAATTGAACACTTGAGAATCACTGATACAAGTCACAGTAATTAATGATTTATTCTTATTTTAGTACTCAATAATCTAATTCACAATCATGCATCCTTATTTCAAAAAGAAATTCATCATACCAGCCGTTGCCACAGGCTTTTTATTTGTTGGAACCAGTTTCAAAGAAGACTTTTTTGAAATTGCCAAGCAAATTGAAATTTTTACAACCTTATTCAAAGCTGTCAACACCAATTATGTCGATGAAACCAATCCGGGCGACCTGATGGACAAAGGCATTAAAAGCATGCTGGGGAGTTTAGATCCTTATACAGTTTACTTTAACGAACAGGATGTTGTCAATTTTAAAATCAACAATACTGGCGAATATACCGGAATTGGGGCTATGATTGCCCGTAAAAAAGACCGCCTGATTGTTCGCGAACCTTATAAAAATTATCCTGCAGATAAAGCGGGACTGAAAGCCGGCGACGAAATCATTCAGATTGGAGATGTTTTGATCGCTGATTTTAAAGACGATGCTTCACAATTGCTGAAAGGAACTAAAAACACAAAAATTACCATAAAATACATCAGACAGGGAAAAACCAATACAACCGAACTTGTTCTGGATGAGGTGGATATTAAATCGGTTCCGTTTTTTGGTAAAATTGATGACAAAACCGGTTATATTGTTTTGGCTCATTTTAGCCGAAAAGCAGCAACTGAAGTAAAACAGGCTCTTGAAAAACTAAAAACAGACGGAGCGACGCAAATTGTATTAGATTTGAGAGGCAATCCGGGTGGTTTATTAAACGAAGCTATTGATATCTGCAATTTGTTTGTTCCAAAAAATGAAGTGATTGTAACTACAAAATCCCGAATTGAAAAACACAACAACACTTATAAAACCAATAAAGAACCAATTGACACACAAATTCCACTGGCTATTTTAGTCAATGGGAAAAGTGCTTCGGCATCAGAAATTGTATCGGGAGCTTTGCAGGATTTAGACCGTGCAGTTGTTTTGGGAAGCCGCAGTTTCGGAAAAGGATTGGTACAGCGCACTGTCGACCTAACGTATGGAACACAGCTTAAAGTAACTATTTCCCGTTACTACACTCCTTCCGGACGTTGTATTCAGGCTTTGGATTATGCACATAAAGACAAAAACGGAGTGGCTCAAAAAACTGATGCAAAAAATTTCAATGCTTTCAAAACCAGAAAAGGAAGAACGGTGTATGATGGCGGTGGAGTTTTACCGGATATCGAACTGGATGAAACCAAAATGAGTCCGATTACAAATGCCTTAATGAAAAATGACGGCATATTTGACTATGCAACCACATATTATTATAAAAACCCAAATTTAGGCGACAAAATACCTGTACTTACTGATGCTGACTATTTAGCTTTTAAACAGTTTTTAAAAGCTAAAAAAATTACATTTGATACAGAGACCGAGCTTGCACTGAAAAACACTTTAGCAGCCGCCAAAAACGAAAAAATAGATGAAACTATCGCTGTTGAATATCAGCAATTATTGTCGGCTTTAGAAAAAAGCGAAACTACTTTACTGGACAAAAACCAAAAAGAAATTAAGAACCTGATTCTCGAAGAACTCATTAAGAGGTACCAATATCAGGAAGGTTTGTATCAATATTACCTTAAAAACAATTCAGAAATTAAAAGAGCAGTTAGTGTATTAAATAATCAGACAGAATACAAAACGATTTTAAAGATGTAGTAAAGCTGATTCTGGACTTTAAACTGTAACAAAAAAACAAAACCCAATTATGCTATTATAATTGGGTTTTGTTTTTTTATTTACTTTCTCGTCATTACAATTTCCATGCTTTTATATTCAGAACCATTTTTTACATCATACATCTCAATTTTTCGGGTATTGGAATCTATGATATTATAAACTTCCCGATATGGTGTTTTTTTACCATTTACAGGATTTACCATTTCCCCTTTTAGTTCAATACTTTTTGTTTTTTCATCGTATTTCCCCATTGCAACTACCATTCCGGTTCCCATGTTGTCAATAAAAGTTGTGGTGTATTCTTCACTGGCATTATTGTAAGCCAAAGTGCTTTTTCCTTCAAATGGCTGTCCCATTATGTTTCCCTGATAACTTGTTTCCTGATAACGTCCTCCCAAAACCATCTGAATATTGGCTGTTGAAGCAGCTTTTTCGGCTTTTCCGTTTGGCTGTGACCAAAAAGTCATATCGCAGTTCCAGGTTCCAACTTCTTCTGCCATTAATTTATGGGCATCACCAGGAGTTGCATAAGCTGCCCAGGCTTTCATTTGTGCAGCAGAATCAATTGGCTCTTCAACAATTGGCTCTTCTGTCTTAATACTGTCTCTTTCATTGATAGTTGCTCCTTCTGTTTTTACTTCTTTTTTACACGAAATAAAACACAGCATTATGATTGCTAATGTTAGGTTTAATTTTCTCATAACTTATTGTTTTTATGTTTGTTACAAATAAAATTACGAAAAAAGTTTTAGAAATAGTTTCAGGTTTAAAGTTTCGGGTTTGACATAACCCAAAATTTGCTTAAAAAATAAAACTTAAAATGAAATCTCTTATCGTTTATCGATTCTGACTGTTTTGATGACAGCCTCTAAATCCAGCATTAAATCACGTTCCTGATGCGATGGGGAATAACAAAATCCTTCGATCACCAAAACCCGGCTAAAAGTTTCATCCAGAATGGCATAATTAATAAAAGGTCCTGTCATGAAATCATTTTTGAGTTCCCATGTTCCTTTTGTTTCAAAAGCTTCTTTATAATCTAACTTTATTTTTGAGAAATATGGAGCGTATGCTTCACTGGTAATCATTTGTGTATTAGGCTCGCGTCCCTGTATATACTTTCCAACAGAGTCACGCATTTTTACAATAGCATTTACTACATCTTTTTTCTTTTTGAAATTGCGAATCGGAATCTGGTAAATTAATAAACTTGTGTTTCCGCTGATGATTTCTTTCTTGAGCCAGATGAAATTTTGCTTATGCAGCATATATTCATAACCGCTTGGGATTTGCAGGTTAACATGAAATTTGTTTTTGATGATTGCAGGATTCAGAAGTGATTTACTATTATCCTGCTGAATCTTTTTAATTTCAGTTTCACGAATTGATTTAATGATTTCTGTCGAATTCATTTCGATACTGCAAATAATATCGTCTATTGATTTTCCGTAAATCCTAAAAGTATTATGTGGTACAGAATTATTGTTTGTTTTAACCTCAAATTTGTCTGTAGTAGACTTTTTAACCACAATAATACTTCGGCTATCGGTTACAAAACCTTCCAATAATTTAGCCGGATACTGGTTGATTGTAAAAAGGGGTTCTTCCTGTGTAAGGCCTAAAACAGGTGAAGCAAACTTATTACGAATACTGTCCCCTACTTCACCATACCACAACTGGTCGTCGATGATAATAGAAATAGTATTGGGTTTTCCGGGTTTTTGCTGTATTTTATTTTCGTTTTTCTGAAAGCAGGATGTCAGAAAAAAAGAAAACAGCAGAAACAAAAAATGGGTTTTATTCATTTTTATAATTTTAAAGAATAAAACCCAAATTTAAGTAAGTTATTTTTATTATCCGTTTATTTTAAGCTTCATTCCCGGTTTTATATCCTCATCTTTAATTCCATTCCATTTTTTAATATCAGAAATAGTTACTCCAGGATATTTTTTTGAAATACTGTATAATGAATCTCCTTTTTTTACATAATAATCCTGAGACAGACTTTTAGGTGAAGCTGGTTTTTTCTTGAATGAATCAACAGAAGCAGATGCCACAGCAGTTGGTTCAACAATTGTATTTTCTTTTTTAGAAACCACTAAAGTTTTGCCTGATGCCAGATTATTTGATGTCAGGTTGTTCCATTCTTTTAATTCAGCTAATGTTATCCCGAATTTTTTTGCAATATTTCCAAGATTGTCACCGTTTTTTACAACATATTCTACCTCAATTTCATTTTTATCAGATGTATCTGCAGATGCGATAGCTTCTTCCGATTTTTTAATTACTTCCGGAGCAGTTTTAGAAACAATTACGTTAGACTTTAGTTTTAAAGATTTACCTAACGCAACAGTATTCCCTTTCAGATTGTTCCACTCCTTAATATCCGATACACTTACATCATATTTTTCAGCAATAACACTTAAATTGTCTCCTTTTTGAACGGTATAATATTGAATATCGGCTGCTGGTAACTCAATTGCTTTAGGCTTTGCTTTCACTTTCGGAGTTATTTTTGAAGCTAATCTCGAAGGAACTTTTATAATACCAGAATCATATTTCGCATAGGCATAAATTTTATCCTCGTTATTTACAAAAGTTGCGATTTTGTCTTTCGGCAGACGTAAAAAATGTGGTTCATTTTGATAAAAAGGGACCACTTTTAGTTTATAAGAAGGATTCAGAAGTTCAATTTGCGATTGAGGCATATCCAGTAAATCAGCAATTTGTTTGAACGTCATTTGATTTTTGATACAAACCGTATCTGTTTCAAAATTTTTAATGACTGCTCTTTCCGGATTGATACCGTGTTCTTTGTGGAATTCAAAAAGATACATTGTGGCTAAAAAAGCTGGAACATATCCCTGGGTTTCTCTAGGAAGGAAATTACGAATATCCCAGTATTTGGTTTTACCGCCAGAGCGACGGATTGCTTTGGTTACATTCCCGGGACCTGAATTATAGGATGCTAAAACGAGTTCCCAATCTCCAAAAATATTGAACATTTTGGTCATATATTCGGATGCTGCAGCTGTAGCTTTTAAGGCATCACTTCTTTCATCTATATACGAGTCTATTTTAAGATCGTATTGTTTACCCGTACCGTACATGAACTGCCAAAGTCCTGTGGCGCCCATTTTAGAAACTGCTTTAGGATTTAAAGCAGATTCTACAACGGCTAAATATTTGATTTCTAAAGGCACATTTTGTTTTGCAAATGCCTCTTCGAAAATAGGAAAATAGTATTCTGACAAAGCCATTAATCGTGAAAATGATTTTTTACGATTTTTAAGAAATGACTTTATTATGTTTTCTAATCCCTGATTGTATTCTATTTCAAAAGGTGACTTTTCATTCATTACCTGTAAACGCTGTTTCAGCAATTCAGTAGGCAGTTCCTGATCTACAGTCACATCTTTATTGATCGTTTGAATATCCTTAGTTAAATCTTCATAAATATCAAGACTTGTCAGTTCATTCATCCAAAGGCTGTCAACCCGGATAGCCAAATCGTTTTTTACAAACGTCTTTTTTACTGAATCTAAGTACGAAATCTTTACTTCAGGTTTTATTTCTGTATCTGCTTTAACCACATCTTGTGCAAAACCAGCTATTGAAAAAAAGACTGAAAACGCTAAGGAAATTTTTCTTATAATCATATAACATTTTTTTAAAATTCTATAATCCAAAGAATTACAGAAGTGGTATTTTTACAAACTTAAGCAGAATAAGCGTAAAAAACGTTAAAAAAAATGTTAATTGTTATATTTTTAATCTAAGATAGCAGCAATACCAGGTAAAACTCTACCTTCTAACATCTCCAGCATTGCACCACCACCGGTAGATACATAGCTCATTTTATCTTCAAAACCGAATTGTTTTACAGCTGCAACAGAATCTCCTCCTCCAACTAAAGAAAACGCTCCGTTTGCAGTAGCTTCGGCAATATAATCACCTAAAGCGATAGTTCCTTTTGAGAAAGTTTCCATTTCAAAAACACCAAGAGGACCATTCCATAAAATCGTTTTAGATTCCAGAATTACTTTTTTGAAGTTTTCCAAAGATTTAGGACCTGCATCAAGACCTTGCCATCCATCAGGAATTGCCGTTACATCAACAACTTGTGTGTTTGCAGAATTTGAAAAATCATCAGCAGCAATTACATCAACAGGAATGTGGATCTGAACTCCTTTTTCTTTAGCTGCTTTTAAAATATCAAGAGCTAAATCTAATTTATCATCTTCACAGATAGACTCTCCAATTTTACCTCCTTGTGCCTTAATAAATGTAAAAGTCATCCCTCCACCAATAATCATGTGGTCAACTTTATCCAGAATGTTTTCGATAACCGTGATTTTAGAAGAAACTTTAGAACCTCCTAAAACTGCAACCACAGGTTTTTCACTGTTATTCAATACTTTATTTAAACTGTCAATTTCTTTTGCCAGTAATGTTCCGAAACATTTTTCAGTTGGGAAAAATTGTGCAATGATAGTTGTTGAAGCGTGTGCTCTGTGAGCTGTTCCAAAAGCATCATTTACATAAATATCTCCAAGAGAAGCCAATTCTTTCGCGAAAGCTACATCTCCAGCTTCTTCTTCAGCATGAAAACGTAAATTTTCAAGTAAAAGAACTTCACCTGGCTTCAAGTCTTTTGCAGCAGCCTGAGCAGCTTCGCCAACACAGTTTTCAGCAAATTTAACCTGAACGCCTAAAATCTCAGAAGCTGTTTTTAAGATATGTTTCAAAGAGTATTTTTCTTCAGCCCCTTTTGGTCTTCCTAAGTGTGACATCAAAATCACGCTTCCACCCTGAGCCAGAATAGCATCAATAGTTGGTTTTGCAGCTTCAATACGTGTTGCATCTGTTACATTGAAATTTTCATCCAAAGGCACATTAAAATCAACACGGATAATTGCTTTTTTATTTTTAAAATCGAAATCGTTTAGAGTTTTCATTTGATAAAATTTTATGGTTTTTTTTGAAAGAAAAACAAATATAGAACTTTTAAGGTTCTCATAAATTCGGATAAACCAAAAAACCAATAATTTAAAGAACGAAATCGTTATAATTTCACAAATAAATTCCTTTATTAAATATTAAACACAAATTTTGATGCGGATTAAACTACTATCAGACACAAAAAAAGCCTTTTTTACTAACTATCAAAGTAAAAAAGGCGAAAACAATATGTGGTTTTTGTTTTTGGAAATAATAACGAATTATTCTTTTTGAATGTAACAGATTGACAAATGTGGCTGTACCGGAAACATAATCGTTTCGTATCCATTTGTATTTTCGATATTTTTAGAAACCACAAAATTCCCTTCTATAATTCCGAAATAACTCAACAGCGGAGAATAGAATGTGATGCCGATTTTGTGTTTTGAAATAGCTGTAACATCGCTGTTTATGATATCTAGCTGATAATTTGTAAAAGGAAAATACTGATTTCCCAACACATCTGAAACCCTGTAAAAATTGCCTTTTAATTGTTGAATATAACTATCTGCTGCAATTCCGACCAAAAAATGGAGTTGGGAAGCCTTTTCGTTTTCAGACAATAATTCCCTAAAAGTGTTTTTAGGATTTTCTTTCGAATTGAATTGCTGGCTTTGCATTTTATATTCTTTAAAAGTATCTTCAAAAACATATTTATCCCAGATTATTGTAGAAGAACTATCAATAATTACACGATAAGCGAGCCTTATTTTTGATATTTTCATAAGTCTTATTCAACAATTTATACTAAAGGCACTTCAAAAACTAATAAAATGGCGTTTTCAGACAAAGCCTCCCATTCTATTGCTTCTGTATTTTTCATACTTAAACCGTCCCTGGCCTCTAATAGCCGGTCTTCAACCTCAAAAGCACCGTTAACTGCAAATACAAAAACGCCGTTGTCAGGATTTTTTAAAGTGTAAAAGCCTTCCTTCCTTCCATCATAAACACCAATAAAACAAACCGTTTCTTCAATTTCGATCAATCGAATTAATTTATTTTTAATGGACAAATCGATTTCTGATTTCTGAAAATAGTTTTTAAAACATTGTTTTTCCTTTTGAAAATGAATGGTAAGGAAACTCACATTTTCATTTTCGTACGGATTAAAAATTTCGACCGTCATTTCTTCATCAGCAGTAATAACCCGAATTTGCTCCACTCTCAAAAATTCGGCATTACCAAGATTGTCTTTATACTCTATTCCGCCGAATAAAGGCAAAATAATTACATTCGTATGTGGTTTTATCACTCTTGAAATACAATGTTGGGGAGCCAATATTTCTTCGTTTAAAATCTGTAAAGAGCCAAAAGGTATTCTGGACAAATCCTGGTACTGGTCAAAATTAAAAGTGGCAAAACAATTGTATTTTTCTGATCTGAAAACACCTCTTGTTTCTGACTTATATATTTGAGCTGGAAACTGTTTAATCATCTTAAACTCTTTTACGCATTTTTAACTGGCAACATTGATAGTGTGTTTTAAAACAAAACCTTCAGCAACACTTCCTGTAACTGTTGCCAGTTCATTTGAAAAACCATCTGAAAACACATTATCAGAAGCATTATAAGTATAGCCGGACAAACCTTTGGTATAACCATTCGAACTTGATGCATTAACCAAAGCAACAGCACTACCGGAACCTTCAGGAAAAGCAATTTGTGTAACTAACAATGAAGTTCCGCTTGCGTTATATATATGTACATGAATATGCGTTGCCCTGCCTGAATACCAACCCGGAAAAATAGAGGTAAAAGTCACTAACCCATTATCATCTGTAGTTTGCCTTCCTCTTAAAAAATGTACAGAAGTATAATTGACAGATTGCATACCTGTTCCTCCGTACTCCGAATAATAACCATCCTTATCACAGTGCCAGATATCAACAATAGCCCCTTTTAAAGCCGCACAACTTGCTTTTGTGTTTTGTATCGTAATATTAATGGTAAAAGCAACGCCTGTTCTGTCCATCACAATATTTGACTTTACCAAAGAAGATGGTGAAATGGTCGGAAACGGACCGGCTGTTTCAGAAGGAGTTACAGAACAAGTACGAGAAGAACCAGAATCAGATCCAGTGTCAGTAGCCGTTTCTGTATCCGTTGATGTTTCTGAAGAATCATCATCTTTACTACATGCGTTTATAATCGGAATAGCCAGAGAACCGATTCCAACTAAACCTAAACCTCTTAAAAAATCTTTTCTTTCCATATTCTCTTCGTTTTAATGTTTTATCAATTAAATGATTAACCACAATTTTCAGGTAAAATTATTCGAAATTATAATCGTGGAAAAAGTTTGAGGTAATCAACAAAAATTATGAGGTAAACAGGAATAAAAAATTTATTTGTAGTAAAATTATTTCATTTTAGAATTGTCTTTTTTATTCAAAAGATCGAAAAAAGCAGTTTCAAAACTGGTACTAACCGGTATCTCAGCCTGAGCTATATGAATAATTTTATTTCTGATTTTTTCAATTTTCGAAATCGGAATAATAAAAGAACGATGTACACGAACAAATTCAGTTTCAGGTAATTTTTGAAGTATGGCTTTTAGAGTCATTCTGGCCACAACTGTTTTTTGGTTTTGAATGTGGATTTTAAGGTAGTCATCTAAGCCTTCGATGTATAGAATATCCGAAAAAAGAATCTTAATCAGACTATAATCGGCACGAATGAAAAGATACTGTTGTTCCAGATTTTGATTCTGCGTCTTGAATTGCAAATATGCCTTTTCTGCAGCCTGCTGAAATCGGGAAAACGAAATGGGTTTTAAAAGATAGTCTGTTGCACTCAGTGTAAATCCTTCGACTGCATATTCAGAATAAGCAGTTGTAAAAATGACCATTATTTTATGAGGCAGTTTTTTATAGAAATCTAAACCTGAAATAGAGGGCATATTGACATCTAAAAACAACAAGTCAACCGGATATTTTTTAAGGTATTTAAAAGCCTCATCAGATTTTGTAAACGTTTTCTGCAGATCGATATAATCAATTTCTCCACATAAACTTTGCAAAATTTCTAAAGCCAAAGGTTCATCATCTAATGCAATCGCTTTTATCATACTACTTGTATACTTAAATTTACAATGTACTTATCGTGCGTATCCTCGATCTTTAACTGATGTTTGTTTGGATATAATAACGCCAGTCTTTCGATTGTGTTTTGCAGACCAATACCCGTTTCAGATTGGATCGAAAATGTCTTTTTATTCGATACCTGCATCGTAAGCACATCATCTAAAATATCAATATAAATACAAATCTCTGAAGTCTGATCCGGATTCACACCATGTTTGAATGCATTTTCAATAAATGAAATTAATATAAGCGGTGTAATAGCCTTACCAAAAGGACTTCCGTTTACCTGATAATCGACAGATACCGTGTTTCCGAGACGCGTTTTTTGCAAGGATATAAAATTGCTGATATAATTGATTTCTTTACTTAAATCGATCACTTCGTCATTTGCATTCGTTATGATATAACGCATAAGTTCAGAAAGCTGTATAACTGCATCTGGTGTTTTATCATCTTTTTTTAAAGCCAGCGCATAAATACTATTCAGCGTATTAAACAAAAAATGAGGATTGATTTGAGCTTTTAAAAAAGCCAGTTCTGACTTCATTTTTTCTTTTTCTACATTTTGCAACCTTCCTGAAATAGCAAATAATAAACTTGAAATTACTCCAAGTAAATATACCAAAGCTGTATGTCCATACTGCGTTGGCGGCCCACCCATAGCATCAAAAGACATTGGTCGGGGTCCAGGAGGCATCTTTTTTAAATCCGGAGGCGGTTTCATTCCTTCTTTAAAAAGTTCATGATGCTTTAAAAAAGGTTTAGAATGGTCTCTAAAATCAAGGAAATTATGATCCGGATGATCTAGAAATCTTGATACCCAAAGAAAAAATAAAAGAAAACAAGCAATCATTACAAAATATAATAATTGCTTGTTTTGAAAATAATATCGTGGAATTAAATAATAATAGTTAAAGTAAAAGAAACACAATAAACTAAAATATATAAAAAAATAAATACGGTCGTGTACGTTTGAGTACAAGTCAGGCCATACAAAAATAGTCTTCGCTGATGTAAATGCGTAAGGCAAAAATAAAAAAGCCAGACATAAACACAGATGAAGGGCATAAAACGAAATTTTCCTTTTCATAAATCCTGTAGATTTATTCAAATTTAGCAATACTGCCGGTCAGAATCAAATTAATGAGGTAAAACCAGACAATCCTGCGATTCGTTTCAATGTATACTTAAAACTTCTGTTTTAAAATTACAACAAATTAATCATGAACAGGGCTTTCTGTACAAGGACAGCTACTAAGCGCCTGAAGAAAATCAAAACCAAGGGTCACAACGTGTGTTCCTGAGTTATAGTACCCCAAATCGTTAAACATTACCTGATAAGAATATGCAAAATAGATTTTAGATTTCATGAAGCCTGCCATTGGTCCAACCGATAGAGGTTTTGGAAACTGGTCATTCAGCATACGATAGGAAGCTCCAATCCAGTAATACTCTTCATAACGGTTGTAACGTCTGTATTTAAAGTTGATATCGGTAGTAGAACGTTTATCACTCGCAAAATACTGATAAAACACAGAAGGCTCATATTCAATACGACCGTTTTCAGCATCCCTGAAAGTAAATCCACTGTAGATTTGATAATTAGAAAGCAAATCTGGTTCCTGTACTCTTTCTACGTTAACTTTTTTCTTTAAAACGTTGTTCGCATTAAAACTAAAATAAAAATTCTTGTTACGATACAAGGCACTAAGATCAAAGTTACTATTGGCTGTATATCGATCATTAGTCACCGAAGGATCAGGAATCGGATGCTCTACATCTGTGCCAAATTTATCCGTCTCTACTCTGAAAGTATTTAAGTTGTACGAAATACCAAACGATAGATATTGCTTAGAATAATAATCTAAAATGATATGATGTGCAAACGATAGCTTGGCCCCCGTTTGTTTGGTATAACCATTACTATCATTATAAAGTGACAAACCGACCCCGGAACGATCCAGTAGCCTAAAATCAATATAAGCAGACTGATTCTGTGGAGCGTCTTTAATTCCGACCCATTGTGTCAATCCGTTTACCCTAATTCTAACGTTGTCCCCAATACCGGCATAAGCTGGTGAAAGAACAAAAGGGTTATCTGCCAAATATTGCGTAAACACCGGTAGGTTTAACTCCTGGCTGTAACCAGATGTTACAGCTAGGAGTACTAAGGATACTAATAATTTTCTCATTGTAATAATTTTTTTAGATAACATCATCGGGGCTGCTTATTTGTTATCTGTATAAAGTGAAATGTCCAACAAACTCCCTATCATCATTCTTGTCATTTAGTTTAAGAACATACCAGTAATCACCTGTTGGCAATTCCTCACCGTTGTACTTACCGTTCCATTTTTGACCGTAGCGATATTTCGCAATTACACGACCGTATCTGTCAAAGATGGTGTACTCAAGGTTGTTGTAAATATTGGTACAACCAGGACCCCAGTCGTCATAAATACCGTCTCCGTTTGGTGTAAAGTAATCAGGCATACAAACATCAACATACGGGATATAGTAATCTTCATAATCTGTACAGCCATTCTTATCTCTTACGGTAATTCTGTAAGTACCGGTTTTATAGATCTTGAATTTATTTTCAGAACTAAAGTTTTCACCATCGATACTGTATTGGTAATCACCACCACCACCTACAGCAGTTGCAGTAAGTACGTTCCAAACACCTTTCTCTTCTGTAACTGTTATATCCAGTTTTGCAACCGCTGCAATAGTAAAACTTGCAGTTGGCACTTCACATCCATTAGTGTGTCTTGCCAATACAAAGTGAGTACCCGGAGCAACATTTGCAAAGATGTTACTTGTCTGGAAAGGGGCAACCCCATCAAGAGCGTAATCAACATCAGCAAGGTTCGTAATGCTCGGATCAATAGTAATAGTTACAGCGTTTGCAGCAGCATTATTCACACAGTCATAATTTACAGATGCTTTTGGATCCAGTACTACAGCATCCGGCATGATCACTTCAAGTTCATAAGTACAACCTGCAGCATCTTTAATATAAACAATATGTCTGCCTCCTGAAAGATTATCAAAATCAAATCTTGTTTGTCCAACAACACCTTGTGTATAAGTACCGTTTTTCACATCAAGACTTACACTATACGGAGCAGTCGCACCTTTGATTTCAATTGCGAAAGTACCATTTTTCTCACCTTTACATTCTTCCGGCAACATCGTATTTGGAATAAGAGCTGCACTTAAAGCTGTTGGCTGAGTAATATCAAATTCATACGAAATGTAACATCCTAAAACATCCTGAGTAATTACTGTGTAATGTCCTGGTGCTAAATTGTTAAATTCACCATCGTCAAAGAACTGATTCAAGTTAGGAGAAATTGCATACATAATTTGTCCTGTTCCACCAGTAGCGTTCATAATGATTTTTCCATCATCATTACCGTTACAAGTTACATTTGTCACTTTAGGATCTATAGAAACAGCTGTATTTGGTTCTGTAATTGTTACAACAGCTGAATCATCTGTACAATCTCCGCTCACAACATGAACAGTATAATCACCTGCAGGTAAATCTGTAAAGTTACCATCTGCTTGTGGTCCCTGTACGACTGCTTTTGTTACATCATTTATTAATGTATAAACATAGTTTCCTAAACCACCCTGAGCCTCAGCAACGATAACGCCTGTAACATCACCTTTACAGTTAATTACAGCATTCTGTGCATTCACATTAATATCAAGTTCAGGTAGTACCGGAACATTAATACCATTTGAAACAAATCCGATACAGCCATTTGCATCTTTTACATAGTATTTATACTCACCAGGCGTTACATTGAAAGTAACTGAATCTGAAGCTGCAAATGAACCCAGTACGGTAGTAAAACTAGGATCTGCACTATATGTATAAGGGGCTGTTCCTCCTGTTGCGCTTATTGTCAGGCTGTCCTGTGTTAAACAAGTTGCATTAGCAGAATGAACTAACAATGGTGTAACAATTGTTGGTTCTGTGATTGTTATCTCAGCAGAAGTACCACTACAAGTGAAACCATCAGTAACCGTAATACTATAAGTTCCTGCTCCTAATCCTGAGAAGCTTGGTGAATTTTGCGGACCTGAAGAAATTACTTCAGTAGCCATTATTCTATTCAAAGTATATGAATAATTACTTCCCTGACCACCTGTTACATTAGTTGCCGTGATAGTAGCACTTGTATCTCCATAACATGGTACTATAGTCATATCTGGACTAGCCGTTACAACAACTTGATCAGGAATTACCAGATTCACGTTAACAGAATTAATACAACCTTTTGAATCTTTGACACGTACAATATAGTTTTCCGCTGTTAAATTAGTATAATCACGTGTTGTTGACCAAACAGAAACCACACCCGTACTATTCTCTAATTGGAATTCGTATCCTCCAGACCATCCTCCGGTTGCAGAAACTGAAATACTTCCATCATTATTACCTGAAATACAAGTAATAGGGGTATGAGTTTCAGAAATCTCTAATCTTGCATCTGGTTGTCCAATTACAAATGTAGTTGAAACAGTACAGAAAGGACTATCGATTAATGTTGCTGAAACTGTATACTCTCCAGCTGTTAAACCTGATAAGTTTAATGGTCCTGCTGTTGTGGTTGTTCCTGAGCTTGCTACAGGACCTGATACAGTATAATTGAATCTTCCTGCTTCGTCCGGATTACCAATATTATCAATTAAGGTAATGCTCACAGCACCATCATTAGAACCGTAACAAACTACATCGCTGTCTTTCACAACTTTCAAGTAGAACGTATTTGGCTCGTTTACATAATGAGGCAATTGAATACTACATCCTGTTGCCGGATTAAACGCTGTGATAATATACTGACCAACTACTAAATCATTGAAAATACCATCTGTATTAACAGGAGACGTAATTCCTGTATTAGCATTTGTCAATGTATATTCAACACCTGTTACAGTTGTACCAGATGCATCAACAGCTGTAGCCGTAATACTTTCTAAGTTATTACATGTAATTGCTGTTTTTGCAACATTAATTTTATCCAGTTTAATGTATGGAGCAATTGTTATTGGTAAAGTGTAAGTACCCATACATCCATTGCTATCATACACGTTTACAGTATAAGTTCCGCCAGATAAATCAAATTCAGTGTATGTATTTGAAGTACCGCTTTGAACCTGAGTACCGTTTTTGATAAATTCATAAGTCACATACGTACCTGAACCACCCCTTACTCCTGTAGCCGGATCAACTGTAAGCGTTGCAAAATTCGATGTATTACCATTTGTACAAGTAAACTGCGAAACATCAACTGCATTTACAGCTATAACAGCCGGTTCGATAACCGTAATTGTTTTAGTATCCTCACAACCTCTTTCAGATCTTACAACCACAGTATGAAGTCCGCCTGAAACTCCGTTAAAGACAGGAGAATCCTGAGGTGTACCTCCGTCCAGACTGTAAGTATATACCGGATTATCGTTAATACCTTCAGCCGGTGTATCCATAGTTGCTGTGATTGTTCCATCATTTAAACCGTTACATGTAACAGGTGTTGATGACAACGCAAATCCTGTAACTCTTGTAGCTGGTTTTAGATCAATAGTTACAAATACTTCACATAAAGTAGTCGTATCCTTAACACCTATAATACGAGATCCTGAATAAACTCCTGTTAATGGTGTCGCTGCTCCGAAAGCACCTCCATCAATGTTATAAATATAGTTTCCTGAACCACCTGTTGTTGACACAGCTACCACACCATCACCGTCTGTACAAGAAGGCGAAGTTGTAACGGTTGGAGTTAGAACTAAAGGCTCAAGAATAGTAACCTGAGTAACAGCTGAAGAACAACCATTAGCATCTTTTACCGTTACATTATAGATACCAGGAGCATTAACTGTAATAACATTGTTTGAATCAAAACTTACTCCATCAACACTATATAATAATGCTGTATTGAATCCGCTTGCTGTAACAGTAATCTCATAAGTTCCTGTAGCACTTGGACATTTTGTCGCTACTGCATTGGCAATGGTTGGATTAAGATCCACACTTATCAACTGAGTATTCGTAGCAGGGCAATTATTGCTGTCTACTACATATACAATCCAGTTTACATCTGCACCATTGTTTGTATCTACAGTTAACTGGTTACTTGTAGAATAAACTGTTGGTGCCGGATCAGTAGCTCTTGCTATAGCATATTTGTAAGAACCTGTTCCTCCAGTAGCTGTAATTGTAATCGTAGCATTATCTTCGTTACAATTGATATTTGTAGCAATTGAAGTTGAACTTAGAGCAACTGCTGGTTCGTTAATTGTAAAGTTAACTGCAGCTGAACATCCGGAAACACCATCAATAACTGTGAAAGTATAATTACCTTCAGCCAATCCAGTGTAACTAATAAGATCACCATTTTGAGTGAATGTACTTATAGTTGTTGCACCCATTGTTAAATTAAATGTATAGTCACCCGCAGTAATGTAATTAGAAACCGTAAAATCTACTGCTCCTGTACTACCACCTTTACAATATACATCATTAACGATTTGATGTGAAACCGCTATTTTATCAGCTTCTTTAACAATAACTGGTGTAGTTGTGCTACATCCATTACTATCTGTTACTTTAATATTATAAGTACCAGGTGCTATGTTGTCAAAAGTATTTGTTCCTGCTGGAGCTATTACTACTAATGACGATGAACTAATTTCATAAGTAAACGGTGCAACACCTCCTACTGCATTTGCTGTTACTGTTGCAACAGTTCCTGGCGTAATACAATAAATAGGAGTCACTGTAACATCTATACCTGTTGGTGGCGTGAATGCCGCTACTGCTACAGAACCGCTGGCAGTACATCCATTAACATCCTGAACTACATAATAAATAGTCTGTGGAGTATTCACTGTAAATGATGGTGATGACTGGAAATTACTTCCTCCGTCAAAACTATAGCTGTAACCTGTTCCCAAAGTTCCTCCCGTAGCAGTAATAGTTACAATTGCATCTTTAGGAGCATTTGCAGCATCACAACCAAATGGCGTTACAACTGCTGTAGCTGCCAATAATCCCGGCTCGGTGATCGTTACAGGAATCGGATTGGAAGGACATCCTTTGGCATCGGTAACCACAACTGAATATGTAGTACCCGCTATCAATCCTGTGTAAACTCCTGTAGCATCTCCTGTCGTATTGGCTCCTGTTCCGCTTAGAACATAGGTATATGGCGCTACTCCATTTGATGGGGTCAATGTAATGGTTCCGTTGTTTCCTCCATTACAGCTAACATCTGTGGTAATTGCACTAGCAGATGGAGTAGTCGGTGCTGTCACCGTTACTGCGGTTGTGGTTACTGAACATACTGCCGCATTACTGTCTGTTATTACAAATGTATAAATTCCTGCCGCTGAAACTGAAGCCGTGAAACCTGATCCTGTTACTCCTGTAGGCGTACCAGTGGCTATTCCTCCTACATACATTTGATATGTATATGGCGCAACTCCATCGGTAATCACAACATCTATAGTAGCATTAACCGATCCTGCACAATAAAGGTCTTTTGTCAATCTCGCTGTAGCCAACAATTGCTTCTCAATAGTATAGCTTACAAATGCCTCACAGCCATTGTCGTCTTTAATACCTAGTTTATAGGTACCTGGCGATGTAAAGGTCGCCGTAGATGTAGCCAAAGCTGATCCGTTTACTGTGTATGATTTAACTCCGTTGTATGTCGTAGTCAAAAGATCCAGGTCAACTGTCAACGCTGAACCTGCATAACACTGTGGTGCTGCCGGATTAATAACCGGAGGTGCATCGTTTGTGATTATAACATTCTCCATGTGGATACAGCCATTAGCATCTTTTACATAAACATTCCATGACAAATTAGTCAAATTAGTGTCTACTGATAATACCGTGCTGCTTGTATAAGCCGTAGCAGCCGGAGCTGTAGCTCCATCTTGTACAACAGCATACGTATAAGCGCCTGTACCACCTGTAACTGCGCTAACGGTGATCGTAGAAATATCCTGTGAACAGAACACTTTTGTTCCTACTGCTGTAAAGTCAATAGCCGTTGGCTCTGTAATTGTAACATCTGCACTTGCTGAACAAGCTGTCGTATTGTCCTGTACAGTCACTCTGTAAGTTCCTGCTGACAATCCTGTAAGGGTAATCACATCACCAGTATGTGAAATCTGCCCTGAAGGGACTGCCGGAGAAGTTACAACGCTGTAATTGCCCGATGCACTGAAACCTGTTACTGTATATTGTGCTGAACCGTTATTGGTAGTTCCATTGGCACTATTACATGTAATGTCATTTACCAAAATACCGGCAATAGCAATCGGAGTTACCGGATCAACAGTGTAATTTCTCTCTATTGAACAGCCATTAGCATCCGTTACTTTAAATAAATAAGTACCTGGTGCCAATCCTGTAAAGGTCGCATTGATAGTATTGTCAACTGTTATCGGTGAAATAATCTCATATTTAGCCATAGGCGTATAACCTCCAACTACCGTTAAGGTAATATCGGCAACATTGCCCGGACAAACTGGCGCAGTAGTTACAGCAAAAGTAATGTCCGTTAATGGTAAATATGGATCTACATTAATTGTAGCATCAAACGTACAGCCTTTGGCATCTTTTACATAATAATGGATCGTCTGAACACTTCCGTTATCTGTTACTACCAAAGTATTGTCATTGGTATAAGTCGAAGAACCATCAAAATTATACGTGTATGGACCTGTACCTGAACTTGCAGTTACTGTAACAACTGCCGGCTGGGCAACATTTGTAGTACTACATCCAAATGGCGTTACAACTGCTGTAGCTGCCAATAATCCCGGCTCGGTGATCGTTACAGGAATCGGATTGGAAGGACATCCTTTGGCATCGGTAACCACAACTGAATATGTAGTACCCGCTATC
>NZ_JBBYHS010000020.1:0-2862 GCF_038290035.1 Flavobacterium calami | reverse complement strand
ACCTGTACCTGAACTTGCAGTTACTGTAACAACTGCCGGCTGGGCAACATTTGTAGTACTACATCCAAATGGCGTTACAACTGCTGTAGCTGCCAATAATCCCGGCTCGGTGATCGTTACAGGTGCAGAATTTAATGTACAGTTTCTGGCATTACGTACCGTTACAACATAAGCTGTTCCGGCTGTTAAACCTGTAAGCGTATTACTTCCCTGCTCAGTTAAGCCTCCATCTAAACTATATTTATAAGGTCCTTCACCTCCTGTAACATTTACAGTAATAGTTCCATCGGCACCACCATTACAGCTTACATTTGTTACGGAAGTATTAAATACTGTTGTTGGAATCGGATCTAAGTCGAAACTAGTCGTTGTTTGACACAAAGTTGTGTTGTTAGCATCTGTAACTCTAAACAAATAGTTTCCTGCAGTAGTAGCATAATACGGATTAGAAGCTGATACAAATCCTCCACCGTTAAAAGAAACTTCGTAAGTATAACTAGCAGTTGGTGTTGTATTTCCACCAGTAGCTGTCAAAGTAACTACTGCTGCTGGAGAAGGTGTACAATCTAACTCTTTAGTTAATGATGCCGATAAATTTAACATCGGATAAACGATGTAATCAACATCAGCTGTACATCCGTTTCCATCTTTAATTACTAAATTATAAGTGCCAGCCGCATTAAATGTAAAACTTGGTGAACTTTGGAAAGCACTTCCATTTACACTATAAGTAGCTCCTCCTGCTACATCTGGGTCTACTGTTCCTGAAAAAGTAATTGTAAATGGATTACTACCATCATAACAAACCGAAGCAGTCGGCGGTATAACCGTTGGTGCATCATCTGCATCTAATGTTACTGCGGCTGTTGTAATACATCCATAAGCATCTTTTACGTAAACAATATAGTTTCCGGTTATACTTGTTGCAAAAGTTGTATTTGTTGTCCATCCTGCAGTTGAAGCAGTTGGTGCAGTCACTGAAGCTAATAAATATTGGTATGTATAAGGTGCTGTACCGTCTTTTGCAAAAGCAGCAATTACACCATCTTCATTACAATTTACATTTTTAATTTTTGAAGCTGAAGCTAATAAATCAATAGCAGATTCTGTGATATTAAATGGAGCAGATGTAGCACTACAACCTGCATTTGTTGCTCCTGCAGTTTCAGTAACTAAAATAAAATAATTACCTAATGGAAGTGCCCCAAAGTTATTTACAACTAATCCACTTGCTGGTACAGTTGCATTAACAATACCTCCAACCGGAGTAACTGATTGTGAACTATAAATTTGATATGTTATAGGCGTATCAACACCATACGTATGGTTTATAGTAAATGATACATTACCATCTGTATTTCCTTTACAAGTAATATTATTAGCTACAACAGGCGTAACTGTTATACTGGAATTAGTACCGATTGGAAATTTTGAAGTTTCAAAATAGTAACATCCTGTTCCTGTTCCTCCATGAGCAAAATCTGCATCATAAACAACAAATGTATATGTTACACCTGCAATCAAATTATTAAATGTAGTCTGTTTGCTACCCACAGCATCTTCCGCTAACCATGTTCCTGATGGGTATGTAGGAACTGATCCTGTATATAAACTGAAATAAAATGGCCCAGAACCAATAGTACTTGTTGGAGAAGAACTAACTGCTACCAAAGCAGATCCAGTACCCGAACAAACTACTGGAGATGGTGAAACAGTAATATCTAAATCGTCAGGTGGAGAGGCAACCAAAATATTCTGATGTAATTTTTGGCAACCATTTACATCGGTGATAATTAATTCATATAATCCGAAATCAACAATATCAAACACTTGAGATGTACCTGGCTGATTATTAAATTTTTGGTTGTAACCATTAACACCTGTTACGTGGTAAGTATAATTTGGTGTACCACCTGTTACTCCATTAACAATAATTCTTCCTAATGAAACTCCTCCGGCTCCACATGTAATAGGATCTACGTCGTAATCTACAACTATAGGATTAGGCTGAGAAATAGTTATATTATCAACATCTGTACAACCTTTAGCATCTGTAACCGTAATAGTATAATCACCAGCCGCCAAACCAGAAGTCTGAGTTCCATAATTAGTTCCTGTTGTTGTATTTAACACATTGAAAACAAACGGAGCTAATCCTTTTGTATTATCAATTGAAATACTGATAGCTGCTGTATTTTCTCCGTTACAATTAATAGATTGTGTTTGAGAAACGCCTGTAATATCTGGGTTAACAGCTGGACTAACTACAATTGCTGTTGTTGTTGAAGCTGAACATAAATTAGCATCTGTAACTGTGAAAGTATAGTTTCCAGGAGTATTCGTAGTAAATACATTTCCTGCAAATGTTCCCGAACCACCTGAACCGGCATAAGTAAATGGTCCAACTCCTCCTGTTGGAGTTACTGTAATTTGTGCAAGTGCTGGAGCTGTACAGGTAATATCTTTATTTAAAACTGCACTTACAGTTAATTGTGGCGCTACTGTAACCGGATTACTGTCAGCAGTACAACCATTAGAGTCTTTCACACGAATTACATAAGTTCCAGCTATGGTAATAGCAAAAACATTAGAAGTCTGATAAGAAGCTCCTGCATTAATACTGTAAGACAAAGTACCTGTACCTCCGGTTGTTGTTGCTGTGATTGAATATCCGCTTGCGGTTCCTAAACATCCAGCTCCCATTGCTGTAACAGTAGCTGGTGCAGAATCCGTAACCAAAGTAACATCTACCTTAACCGTACACCCGTTCAGGTCTTTCACCCAAACATCCCATTGCGTATTTGTCGCAGGGTTCAAGTCTGCACTGTTGCTTGCTACATAATCCGCCGCAACTGGTGCAAC